>JBGPBA010000076.1:0-5953 GCA_041481005.1 Candidatus Krumholzibacteriia bacterium
AGAGAATCTCCCGCAAGGTGATGCCCATCGGCACCTCGACGAGACCGGTGTTCCTGACCTTCCCGCTCAAGGAGAATACCTTCGTCCCTTTGCTCGAGTCCGTCCCGAGAGACGAAAACCACTGCGATCCCTTATCCACGATAACCGGCCCATTTGCCCACGTCTCGACGTTGTTGAGCGTCGTCGGCTGTTCCCACAAGCCTCTCTCGACCATATGGATGTATTTTGCACGCGGCTCCCCCGCACGTCCTTCGAGCGATGCCATCAGAGCGGTAGACTCCCCGCATATGAACGCCCCACCGCCCCTGTTGATTCGAATGTCGAAGGCCATACCTGAACCGAGGATGTTCTTTCCGAGGAGCCCGTATTCACGGGCGCTCTGGATCGCCTGTACCAGCCGTTGAACCGCGAGGGGATACTCCATCCGAACGTATATGAATCCCTCGCTCGCACCGATCGCATATGCTCCGATGATCATACCTTCGATGACGCTGTGCGGATCTCCCTCCATGACGCTTCGATCCATGAAGGCACCCGGATCCCCTTCGTCGCCGTTGCAGACGACGTAGCGGGTCTTCCCACGCGCACTGTGGCACGAACGCCACTTCTTCCCGGTCGGAAAACCGCCACCTCCCCTCCCCCGGAGACCGGACTTCTCGATCATGGAAATGACGTCGTCCTGGGTCATGCCCCCCAGAACCTTCGCGAGCGAACGGTACCCCCCCGCCGCAATGTAGTCTTCGATGCTCGTCGGATCAATCCTGCCGATGTTCCGAAGAACGAGCCGAAGCTGCTTGCGGTAAAACGGTATCTCCGCCTCGGTCCTGCCATGCTCTCCCGAAATGGGATCCGCGTAGAGAAGTCGCTGGATGACTGCGCCGCCGCGTATCGTCTCCGAGACAATGTCCGGAACGTCCCGTTCCTTGACGTCCATGTATATGATATCGTCCGGCTCTATGATGACGACCGGGTCGTGCTCGCAGAAACCGTGACACCCCGACATCTTGACCTCGACCGTCTTTTCCAGAGCCCCGCTCCGCACGAGCTCCTTGAATTTCTCGAACACCTTCAAGCTTCCCTTGGCGATGCAGCACGTGCCTCCCCCGACCGAGATCGTCTTTCGATCGGCAGGGCGCTCCGCGCGCAGCCTCTCTCGAAGGGTTTCGAGGTCCTTCGAAGATCTCAACATCTTCCCGTCTGCGAGAATCATCCGTCTCCTATCGGGCCACGTACTTCTTCAATATCCCCCGCACCGCGCTCGCCGTGCTGTTTCCGTAATAATCATCGTCCACAACGATGAGCGGGGCGAGCGCGCACGCACCGACGCAATTCACCGTCTCGAGTGTGAATGCCCTGTCGGGAGTCGTCTCGCCGCGGCGTACGGCAAGCTCGCGTTCGAAGTTCTCGAGGATCCGCGGTCCACCCCGGAGATGGCATGCCGTACCGAGACACACCCTGATTTCGTGTTCGCCTCGTGGAACGAGACTGAAGGAGCGATAGAACGTCGCCACCTCGTACACCTGTGAGAACGGGATATTGAGCCGATCCGATACGATGCGCATCGCTTCCTCGGGCAAGTAGTGATAAATGTTCTGCACATCCTGCAGAATCATGATGAGCGAATCAACACGATTATCGTGCTTCTCTAGAATCCCACCGATCCTATTCTGTTCTATGACCATCGATTTCTTCCCGCCGCACGCATCAGAGCTCTCGTTCCCGTATGACTCGATTCTCAATCCTGACCCGTCTCTTTCGGGGCGACGTCGTGCTCGGGCATTCCTGCCAGCATTCGCCGCACCCGTTGCACAGATCCGTGCGAACGAAGCGCGGATTCTTGCGGATCTTGACCTTGAAGTTTCCCACGTACCCCGATACTTCGATGACCTCCGCGCAGGTCATCAGATCGACGTTCCGGTGCCTTCCCACGGTGACCATCTTCGGCGTCAGAATGCACGCGGCGCAATCCAGAGTTGGAAACGTCTTGTCGAAATGGGACATATGGCCGCCGATCGACGGAGTTTTCTCGATGAGGTAGACCTTCTTGCCCGACTCGGCGATGTTCAGAGCCGCCTGTATCCCGGCGATGCCGGCGCCGATGATCAGCGTAACCGGGTTGACCGGGACCTTTTTCGTCTCGAGAGGCTCGAGGAACGCAGCTCTCGCGACCGCCGCGCTCACGAGGGCCTGAGCCTTCTCCGTAGCCCGATTCCCCTCGGCCGTAACCCAGGAGCAATGCTCCCGCACGTTGGCTATCTGAAGGAGGTAGGCGTTGAGCCCCGCTGCCGCGCACGCCTCGCGGAACGTCTTCTCATGCATGAGCGGGCTGCATGCCGCGACAACGACGCGGTTCACTCCTTCGGCGACGATGTCCTTCTTGATGAGCTCCTGCCCCGGCTCCGAACACATGAAACGGCAATCCCTCACAAGCGCGACGTTCTTCAGCCCTTCGGCGAATCGCGCCACCGCGGAGATATCCACCATTCCCGCGATGTTCGAACCGCAGTGGCAGAGATACACGCCAATCTTCGGTGTTTCCTCTTTTCGAACGTGCTCCATCGTGTGCGGTCCCTTTCACCCGGGCGCGGATTGCCCGCCTCCGGCGCTAGGCGGTCTCCATGAGACCCTCGATCTCCGCGAAAATCTGCTCGTTCTGAAAATGCTTCGCGATGATCGCATTGCTCGGGCAAGCGGCGACGCACGTTCCGCATCCCTTGCAAAGCGTTTCGTTGATGACCGATACCTTCTTTTCCTCGTCGAACTTGATGGCGAGGTACGGACACAGATTGTTGCATATCCGGCATCCGGAGCAACGTTTCTCGTCGATCTCGGCGGTGGCGGCCTCGATCTCTATTTTCTCCCTCGTGATCATCGAAAGCACGGCGCTCGAGGTCGCGGACGCCTGCGCAACCGTATCGGGGATATCCTTCGGCGACTGACACGCCCCCGCGATGAACACGCCGTCCGTGGCGGTCGATACGGGACCGAGCTTCGGATGCTTCTCGATGATGAAACCGTCTCTACCCACGCTCACGTTGCACATGGTCGCGATGTTCTTGAGCCCTTCGGGCGCCTCGAGCGCCGTGCAGAGAACAACCATGTCGACGGGAATGCGCCGCACGAGACCAACGAGCGTGTCCTCCACGCGCACGACGAGCTTCCCCTCCTCGCCTTTCGTCACCGACAGATGCGATATCTCCCCCACCTTCCCCCTCACGAACCGCACGTCCTCCCCGAGGAGACGATCGTAGAACTCTTCGTAGCCCTTGCCCGAGCACCGCATGTCGATATAGAAATTGAACACCTCGGCACTCGTCTTCTCCTTGATGAGGTGCGCGAACTTGAGCGCGTACATGCAGCAAACCCGCGAGCAGTATTCGTGGTAGTGCTTGTCGCGGCTTCCCACGCAGTGGACGATGCCAATCGATTTCGGCGTGCTCCCGTCCGCCATGACGATCTTGCCGCCCGTCGAGCCCGAAGCGCAGTTCATGATCTCGAATTCGAGCGCCGTGAGCACGTTGGGCAGCTTGCCATACATGTACCGGCTCAGGGCGCCCGGATCGAACGGTTGAAACCCGGCCGCCAGGATGATGTTGCCGACTTCGAACTCCTCGAACGAATCGGTCATGTCGTAGTTGATCGCCTTACGCTCGCAGACCTTTTCGCATATCCTGCATTTGCCCTTCTGAAAATAGAGACAGGAGTCCCGGTCGATCACCGGAACGGCGGGCACCGCCTGCATGAACGGCATGTAGATAGCCGTCGTCGGGCCCAACGAGAGCCTTTCGTGAACGTTCCCCTTTTTGGGGACTCTCGATCCGGGGCACTTCTCCCAGCACATGCCGCAGCCGTTGCAGAGCTCGGGGTCGACGTACCCGGACTTGCGGCGAACCTTCGCCTTGAAGTTGCCGACGTAGCCGCTGATCTCCTCGACCTCGGAGTACGCCATGAGCTTGATGCGCGGATGCTGTCCGACCTGCACCATTCGCGGCGTCAGAATGCACGCCGCGCAGTCGAGCGTCGGAAACGTTTTGTCGAACCGCGACATGTGCCCACCGATCGAGGGCTGCCGCTCGACGAGAACGACGTCCTTGCCCGCCTCGGCGAGATCGAGCGCCGCCTGGATTCCCGCGATTCCCCCGCCGATGACGAGTGTCCTCGGATTGATCGGCACGACACGTTTGTCCAGCGGCCGCAGGAACGCCGCGCGCCGCACGGCGGCCGCAATAAGTGCCTTCGACTTCGCGGTCGACTCGACCGGATCGAGGTGCACCCACGAGCACTGCTCCCTGATGTTCGCCATCGCGAAGAGGTAGGGATTCAGGCCCGATCGCTCACATACCTTCCTGAACGTATTCTCGTGCATGAGGGGAGAGCAGGAGGCGACGACGACCCGATCGATCAGCCCCGCCTCGATGTCCTTCTGAATGAGCGCCTGCCCCGGGTCGGAGCACATGAACTTGTAGTCGCGCACGAGCGTGACTGTCGGCAGGCCTTTCGCATACCGGACGACCTCGTCAATGTCGACCTTGCCCGCTATGTTGCTTCCGCAGTGGCAGACGTACACGCCTATTCGACTCGACATATCACGCTCCCGCTACGAACTTCTTGAGTGGTTCCGTAATCTTGACGGCGAGCCGCTGGAGCCCCAGATCCTTCGGGGAAACGCCAAGCGCGATCCCCATGAGCTGCGTGAAGTACAGGATCGGGAAATTGAACTTCGTTCCAAAGAGCCTGTTCACCTTGCCCTGGTACACATCGAGGTTCATCTGACAGAGGGGACATGTCGTGACAATGCAGTGCGCTCCCTCTTTCTCGGCCTCGAGCAGCAGGTTCTTGCAGAGCCGCAGCGCGAGCTTCTCCTGCGTCCCCATGAGGGAGGCGCCGCAGCACTTCGACTTCATCGAATAGCTCACGCAGGTCGCGCCAAGGGTCTCGATCATTCGATCCATGCACTGCGGATCGTCGGGATCATCGAAATCCGTCCCCGGCCGGACGATCTGGCAGCCGTAGTACGGCGCCACCTTCAGCCCTTCGAGGCGCGTCCTGACGAGGGAGGAGAGCTTCTCGTTGCCGACGTCCTTCACGACGACGTCGAGAAGATGCCTCACCCGCACGCCGCCGCTGTAGCTCAAGCCCGCCGCCTCGAGCGTCTGCCCCAGCTTCTTCCGCATATCGGGGTACTCCGAGAAGTACTGGTTCGTCTTGTTCAGGACGACGAAGCAGGCGCTGCACGGAGTGACGAGGTCGCGGTGAAGCGGCTCCGCGAGCGCGAGGTTGCGCGCGGAGATCGCGAAGCTCATGAGCTCCTTCACCGACATGTAGGCCGTGGCGCCGCAACAGTTCCAGTCGTCCAGCTCCTCGAGTTCGATGCCGAGCGGTCCCGCGATAGCATCGATCGATTCCTGGTAATGCTTAGCTGTCGCGAGAACCGAGCAGCCCGGGTAGTACGTGTATTTCATCTAGATCTCCCCGAGTTCATCGACCTTCTTCAGTATTTTCCTGAGCTGATCGATATTCCTTATTCGGTGCGGCAAAAGGGGCAGCCTCCTGTTCACGAAGAGTTTCCACCCCTGCGGGATGAAGTGGTAGAAGCCGAGGGGCTCGGCCCGCAGAATGTACCTCGTCATGAGCTCCGTCTCGTGATTGCGGCCGTACTTGTTGACGAGTGCGGCGAATATCTCGGAGAGGACAACGCCCTTCTGCCGGTCGGCCTTTCCCTCCGCGACGGCGAGCCGCTTGAGCGCGTACATGACGTCGGTGATCTTGATCTCCTTGGGGCAGCGCACCGCGCAGGTGTAGCACGAGGAACAGAACCAGATCGTATTCGAACGCAGAACCTCGTCCCGGAATCCCGCTCGAATGAGAGAGAATATCTTGCGGGGCGCATGGTCCATGACGTAGCCCGTCGGGCAGGAGCCGCTGCACGTCCCGCACTGGATGCATTTCTTGA
>JBGPBA010000077.1:0-5935 GCA_041481005.1 Candidatus Krumholzibacteriia bacterium
GAGGTCGGGAAGCGAGGCGAAGCCGTGGACGCGCATGCGGCCCGGAGCGCTTTCGAAGGGAACGAGATGCTTGAAGACGTCTTCTCCGAGCACCGCCTCGGCGCGCTCGCGGAGCCCGGCCGCCGGGTACGAGGCGATATCCCTCCCGCTCTCTCTGAGGGCGAATGCCGTTTCAGGGAAGGCGAGGGCGTAGGCCTGAAGGACCCCGAGAATGCGCCTCAGCTCGGACTGGCCGCTCCGCAGGAATTTCTTCCGGGCAGGGAGATTGAAGAAGAGGTTCTCGACGATGATTTCGGTCCCCGGATTGCGAACGGCGGGGGCGTCGGAGCCCGGCGCGTCGCCGCGGAACACGAGCTCTCTGCCCAGCTGCGCCCCTCGCGCCGACGAACGAATCGTGAAATGGCTCACCGCGCGTATGCTGGCGAGCGCCTCGCCCCGGAAGCCGAGCGTGCGGACGTGCGAGATATCGTCCACCGCCGCGATCTTGCTCGTCGCGAAGCTCTCGACGGCGAGCGGGAGCTCGGGCGCGGGAATCCCCGCGCCATTGTCCTCGACGCGGATCATCGCCCGCCCCCCGTCAGCGACGTCTATCGAGATCCTCGTCGCCCCTGCGTCGAGCGAATTTTCAACGAGCTCCTTGACGACGCTCGAGGGCCGCTCGACGACTTCGCCCGCGGCGATCGTCGCCGAAACCTCGGGTGCGAGCTTTATAATGGGCGACACGGGGCCTCCGAAATGCAATACGACCGTGCGCTTCGGCGCGCGGAACCCGGAATCGATTCAGAGGGAACGTATCACAGGGTGAAGACGCCGCGCAATGCGGAAAAGGGAAGGCTTAGGGCGCGAGCACGATCTTCGCGCGTGCGTCCTTGATGAGGTCGGCGGCCGTTTCCGACTGCCCCGGGAAGATCGCGAAGCCGTTCGCCGGATAGAAGGCGTGCGGATCGTAGAGCCCCTTCTCCTTGAGCTTCTCGATGATGAGGCTCGTGACGCGCCCCTCGAGGAATCCCATCCTCTGGTACCCCTCGACCGACAGTACCGCGAAGACGCTGGGCTCGATCCAGGAGAAGAAGTCCGTCTTCCTCACCTGCCGTCGAATGCCCATGCTGACCTCGTTGATGAGGCCGAGAGCAGTCTGATAACTTCCCTTAAACAGCCCTTCCAAGCCATTGATAACAAATATCGTTAAAATGAAGCCATGATGATACCGCTCGGCCCGCTCGATCTCCTCGTTGATGCGCTCAAGAAGGAGCCTTTGATTATAGCGGAGGAGCTCCGCGAAGGTTAACGGTTCATCGGACTTCTTCTTCGCGCTTCCCCTCGAGAGGATGGGCGCGAGGATTCCTTCCACCCTTTTGATGAGATCCATCTCGTGTTCCCCGAAGATCGACGAATCGAGAGGCGTGCTCGGCGTCTTGTCGTAGCCGATGTACACGACCCGTACGTCGTCGGATCGGTAGAGCGGGTAGCCGATCACCGACCGGTAGAGCGGCGGCTTCTCGAGCATGGCGACGTCGACGGATAGATAGCTCACGATGACGGGCTCCCAAAGCGAGGTGACGTTTCCGAGCATCTCCGAGTCGTAGGCGATGCGCGCGCGTTTCTCCTCCTCATCATCGGGGAATTGGAAGTAGACGGACTCGCGGTGCTCGGGGCTCTCGTAATGGAGGCTTCCCATGGAGGCCTTGATGAGACTCGATAGGAGACCGGGCAGGCGGCCCAGCTTGGCCGGGAGATCCTCGCTCGTGACGAGGGCCGGGGCAAGAGACGAGAGCTCCTCGAGACTTTCGACCCTCCGCGCTTGCCGCATCTCGTGGATTTGCGCGTACGTGAAGAACCCGACCTGGAACCTGAGCGCGTCCTTGAGCCTGAAGAACCGCTGCAGCGCGTTGAGCTGCGAGAACTCCATCACGAGCACGCCGAGCGGCTCGTTGTGGACGAGCGGAATGTAGATCGAGGAGATCGCTCCGTCGCCGGTCTTCAGGGTCAGGCCGGATTCGCGGCTCGCCTCCGTCATGAGCACTTCTTCGCCCTGCATGTACGCCCGGGCGAGACTTCCCTTGTTGCAATGAATCCGCGGAGTCTGCGCGGCAGCGGGGATCTGCTGGTCGCTGCCGCCGAGGATGAGCCAGTCCCCTTCGTCGGTGGCCGTGTAGATCGCCACGGTGTCGGCATCGAGCTTATCGGCGATGAAACGGCTCAGCAGGGTGAACTTCTCGTGAAAGCCGATCCGGTTGTGAAAGAGCGTCTCGAGGAAGTTGCGGATCTGAAACTCCAGCTCGCGAATCTCATGCGCGTCGATTCGCAAATGCTGATCGAGGATCGGCGCGATCTGCTCGGCGAGGAGGTTGAGCGTGTCGAGGTCGTGCGCGGTGAGAACCTTCTCCGCCCTGCTCGTCGAGAGGTTGAGAACCCCGAGGAGCTTTCCCCCATGGATGATCGGCGCGGAGATCGCGCTCTGGATCTCCTCGCGGTCGCGGCCTTCCCGGTAGACCGGCGTGTCGACGACCTCGGAGATAAGGCGCGATTCGAGGGTGCTCGCCACCTGTCCCGCGATGCCCTCCCCGAGCTTCTGCCTCGTTTTCTCGATGGTTTCGTTCGTGAGCCCGGTCGCGTAGCCGATGTAGAGCTCCTTGGTCTCCTCCGAATAGAGCATGATAGAACCGCTCGAGGCCTCGACCGCGCGGACCGAGATCTCGAGGAGCCACCGCAGGAGACGTTCCCGATCGGTGATCCGGTTCATGTACTGGAGCGCCTCTTCGAGATGCGCGGGCCAGGGATGCCTCGAGGCCTCTTCCTTCTCGCGCCCAACGGGGGCGAAATGGTTCACCGCCTCCGCGGGGTTGATGATGCGCTTGCGCTCCTTCTTGAGGAGCTCGATCTCCCGCTCGAAGAGGCGGCGCTTTCCCGTGACGATCACGTAGTCGGCCTCGAGAAAGGCGGGAAGGAACCCGTCGTCCGAGAACCTCGGAATGCCGATGATCTCGGCGATCTCGAGCGCGACGGCTCGAGGGTCGCGGTCGTAGACTCCGACGATGCTGACCCCGGGGGTTCGATGGAACTCGCTCAGGACGTTGAGCTCTTCCTCTCCCCCGCCGAGAATAGCGATCTTGGTGACTGGTTCCGACACGTGCTTCTCCCGCGCCCAACGAATCATGGCGCACCATGCCGCCATTGCATATTGCAAGAGTCAAGCCAGAATGAGGAAATAGCGCTATTCTCTCGATAATCTCTGCAGCTCGGCGAGGAGCTCGAGGGCTTCCAGCGGCGTCATCCCATCCACGTCGATGCCCCTGAGCCGTTCCCGCACGGCGTCGACCTCCCGGAAGAGCGAGGTTTGAGCCGGACGGGGGCGCTCCGGGACGGTGTCCGCGGCCTTCTCCTTCTCGAGCATGCCGAGGATCTCGTTCGCGCGTGCGATGACCTTTTCGGGCAGCCCGGCGAGCTTCGCCACGTGGATGCCGTAGCTTCGGTCGCTCTGTCCCTCCTTGATTCGGTAAAGAAAGAGGATCGAGTCTCCCCATTCCTTCACCTCGACGTGGAGGTTCCGCACGTGCGGGTAGCGCTCGGCGAGATGGGTGAGCTCGTGGTAGTGCGTCGCGAAGAGGGTCATCGGGCGCCTCCCCTCATCCTCGAGGAGATACTCGGAGACCGCCCAGGCGATGCTCAGCCCGTCGAGCGTGCTCGTTCCCCTGCCGATCTCGTCCAGAATGACGAGGCTCCGCGAAGTGCAGTTGTGGAGTATCTTTGCCGTCTCCCCCATCTCGACGAGGAATGTGCTCTGCCCGCGGGCGAGGTTGTCGCTCGCGCCGACCCGCGTGAATATGCGGTCCATGAGGCCGACGACGGCGCGTGACGCCGGGACGAAACTTCCCGCGTGGGCGAGAATGGAGATGAGAGCCGTCTGTCTGATGTACGTCGACTTGCCGCCCATGTTGGGCCCCGTGATGATGAGGAAGCTCTTCTCGTCCGATCGGATCTCGACGTCGTTCGGGATGAAGTTCTTCCCCGAGATGATCTCGACGACGGGATGGCGCCCGCCGCGGATCGAGAGGTCGTTCGTCTCGGTGATCTCGGGGCGGCAGTAGTCGCGCTCGACGGCGAGGTCGGCGAGCGACGAGAGGACGTCCAGGGCGGCGACGCCGGCCGAGACGCGCTGCAGGGCGGCGCTCTCTCGGGCGATCTCCCCGCATATCTGGTCGAATACCTCGCGTTCGAGCTCGACTCGCCGCGCGTCGGCCGTAAGGATGGCCTGCTCGCGCGCCTTGAGCTCCTCCGTCACGTAGCGCTGCGAGGAGGCGAGCGTTTGTTTCGCGACATAGTCCGCGGGGACCTTGGCGTCGTGTACGCGCGAGATCTCGATGTAGTAGCCGAACACCCGGTTGTAGCCGACTTTGAGGGAGGAGATCCCCGCGCGGCGGCGCTCCGACTCCTGGAGAGAGGCGATCCACGCCTTTCCGGCCTCGGAGGCGTTCATGAGCTCGTCGAGCTCCGGGCTCCACCCGCGGCGGATGACGCCTCCGTCCCGGAGATGCGACGGGCTCTCGGGGTCGATCCCGCGCTCGACGATCTCCCGGACCCTCGACGGGGTCAAGAGACGCTCAACCGCTTCCCCGACGATCGGCGCGCCGAATCGGCCCGCCAGCGAGGCGATCTCGGGTATTCGCGCGAGGGCATCGGACAGCGCGAGAAGCTCGCGCGGGCCCGCGCGGCGCGTCGTGATTCGCGAGAGAAGCCGCTCGACGTCGGGAAAGCGCCGGAGCCTCGTCCGAAGGGCGCCGAGCGAGCTCCGGTCGGCGGCGAACGCCGAGACGCCGTCGAGCCGCGCATTGATCACGGTCGCATTCCTCGACGGGTGCATGATCCGGCGCCGAAGCTCCCGCGCGCCGGGCGCGGTCTCCGTGCGGTCAAGATGATGGATGACGGTCGTGTCGGGGGCGTTCCCCCGAAGCGGCTCGAAGAGCTCGAGGTTTCTCATCGTTTCGGCGTCGAGGAAGAGGCTTTCCTCCGAGACGAGGAGGCGAAGCCCCGTGATGTGCGCGAGCTCGTCGTGCCGGAGCTCCTTGACGTACCCGAGGAGGGCGCCGGCCGCGGCCCGGCCCAGAGCCCGGTCCTCGAGCCCGAAGCACGCGAGGTTCCCGACCGCGAAGTGCGCGCCAAGCGCCTCGCGCGCGACGCCGTCATCGAACCGATACGGCGGGAGCTCGCCGATCGTGCACGCCGCATTGATCGCGCGAACGAGCTCGGGGAGCCCGGTCGACCCCGCTGGGACGATCGCCTCGCGAATCGGGAGCGCCGCGAGGATCGTCTCCACGGCCGCAGGCGAGTCCTCTCCCGCGCTGAACTCGCCCGTCGAGACGTCGAGGATCGCGAAGCCGCAGGCCTCCCCGTCTCGGACCATGGACACGATGTAGTTGTTTTCCTTCTCGACGAGCGTCGCGGGGGCGAGGGTCGTGCCGGGGGTCACGACGTCGGTCACGACGCGTTTCACGAGGCCGCCGGCGCCCGGCGTCTCCTCGACCTGGTCGCAAACGACCACCTTGCGGCCTGCCTGCAGCAGCTTCGCGATGTAGCTCTCGGCGGCGTGTACGGGAACGCCGGCGAGCGGGACGGGGTTGGCTTTCTCGCGGTCGCGCGTCGTGAGGGTGATGTTGAGGAGACGGGATACCTCATGCGCGTCCTCGTAGAACGTCTCGTAAAAATCCCCGACCTGAAAGAGGAGGATTCCATCGCCGTACCGGCTCTTGATCTCCCGGTACTGTTTCATGAGGGGGGTGAGATCCGACGGCATGCTAGCGCAAGGGGACGATCGTGCAGGCGAGCCCAAGCTTCTCTCGCGCGCGAGCGGCGTCCTGCTCCGCGGCCTCCCGGCTCGCGTATCGTCCGGCCCGGACGCGGTAGAGAGTGCGGTCCCCCGTATCGACGTTCTCGATGC
>JBGPBA010000078.1:0-5897 GCA_041481005.1 Candidatus Krumholzibacteriia bacterium
ACGACCATGGCCGATACCTCCTTGACCTTATGTGATACTTCGTTCTTGGGCGTAAGTGATATTTCATCGTGCGGGCACGACGCGTGTCCGCGGGAGCCCTCAGACGCCCGGCCGGAACTTTTTCGACATCTCCGCGAGCGTGGTGCCGCTCAGACATTTTCTCACGGCCTCATCCGTCTTGTGAATGACGAAACCGAGCGCGCAGCGGTTGCCCTTGCACACGGGGAGCCCGAGGAGGCATCGCGACGGGGTCAGCGGCCCCTCGACCGCCTCGAAGATCTCCATGAGCCTCATCTTCCGCCAATCGCTGCGAATTTGGAACCCGCCGCGCGGTCCCCGCGTCGATCCCACGAGACCGGTGTGGACGAGCCGCTGGAGCACCTTCGATAGATGGTTCTCCGAGGCGCCGAGAGCGCGCGCCATCTCATGGGTCGAGACGATCCGGCCGTGACGCTGGGCGAGGTACGCCGCCGTGTGGAAGGCGAGCGATGCCGCTTCGGACATTTTGACGAATGAGGACATGGCGTTTCACTCCTTGTTGCTACATTCAGGTACTACAATACCAAAATAGGCTCGAGGCTGTCAAGCAAAAACGTTCGCGGGGTGAGGGCGCGGCCGCAGGCGCATGAGGGTCGTCGTCGCCGCCGGCGGCGGGCGGCGGCATGGGGCCGGTGCTGCGGCAGCCCCGGGCCCCTGGGCGGTCCGCGCCGCCGGGACGGGCGACGCGCGGGCTGCTGCCGGGGCCTCGCCCGGTGTGCTATAATGGGGGCGCCAAAACGAGTCGACGGGAGCATCGCGCGGGAGAAAGGGCATGGCTGAATCGAGGCAGGCGCTCGGTTCCTGGGCGCCGCGCCGCGTCATCGCGCACATCGACATGGACGCGTTCTTCGCCGCCGTCGAGGTTCTCGACAATCCGGCGCTCAAGGGCAAGCCGGTCATCGTCGGGGGCGACATGCGGCGCGGGGTCGCGTCCGCGGCGAGCTATGAGGCGCGCGCGTTCGGCGTGCACTCGGCCATGCCGCTCTTCAGGGCGCGTCGGCTCTGCCCCGACGGGGTCTTCCTCCCCGTTCGAATGGAGCGATACGCCGAGGTCTCGCACGTCGTCATGAGATGTCTCGAGGAGTTCTCCCCGCTCGTTGAGCAGGTATCGGTCGACGAGGCGTTCGTCGATCTCACGGGAACCGAGCAGCTCCTCGGGCCGCCGGAACGGGCGGCGCGGGCGATCAAGGCGCGCATATGGGAAGCGACCTCGCTCACGTGCTCCGTCGGCGTTTCGGTGTCCAAGCTCCTCGCGAAGGTCGTGTCTGAAATGAACAAGCCGGACGGCCTGACGATCGTTCCGCCGAGCGAGGTCGAGGCGTTCTTGAAGGCGCTCCCGGTCGGAAAGGTGCCCGGCGTCGGAAGGAAATCGGAAGCCGAGCTCGCGAAGATCGGCATCGAGCGCGTCGGCGACATCGCGAAGTTCACCCCCGAGTGGCTCGAGGAGCGATTCGGGAAGTACGGGGCATGGCTCGTCGAGGTCGCGAGCGGCGACGAGGGCTCGCCGGTCGTGCCGTACTCCGAGCCGAAGTCGGTGAGCGCCGAGGACACGCTCGCCGAGGACACCGACGATCGCGAGATCCTCAAGAAGTTTCTCCTCGAGCAGTCGGAGCGCATCGGGAGGAGGCTCCGAGAGGAAGGCTTTCAGGGGAGGACCGTAACGCTCAAGCTCAAGCATTCCGATTTCAAGCAGATCACGAGGAGCGAGACGCTCCGGGAGCCGACCCAGCTCGGCGAGACGGTGTACCGGGAGGCCGTGAAGCTCCTCAACGCGTACGCGCCGCGCTCGAAGGTCCGGCTCGTCGGAGTCGGCGTGTCGAATCTCGAGCCCGCCGAGGCGCCCGCGCAGATGTCTCTCTTCGACGATTCGAAGGCTTCGCTGGCGAAATGGGAGAAGGTCGAGAAAGCGGCGGACGAGATCGCGAGGCGATTCGGCAGCCGGGCGGTGAAGCGCGGAAGCCTCCCCGACGAGTGAGCGTGGGGCCGCCGCCTGCCGTCCGCCGCGGCGCGCCGGGCGCTGCCGCAATCCGCCGACGTGGACGAATGAGGAATTGACAGGCGCCCCCGGCGCCGTACCTTATAGAAGTGTTGTCGGAATCGAACGGTATGATTGAAGTCATCAGGGAAACGGTTCTTATCACGGGCTTCGTCTTCGTCATGATGCTCGTGATCGAATACGTGAACGTTCTCACGAGCGGGGCGTGGCAGACGAAGCTCGCCCACAACCGGTGGGGGCAGTACTTCCTCGCCGCGGGTCTCGGCCTCATCCCGGGCTGCCTCGGCAACTTCGCCGTCGTCGCCATGTATTCGCACCGGCTGCTCAGCCTCGGCGCGGTCGTCACCGCGATGATCGCCACGAGCGGCGACGAGGAGTTCGTCATGCTCGCCCTCGTGCCGAAGGCGGCGGTTGTCATCTTCGCCGCCTGCGCCGTCATCGGCATCGCGGTCGGCGCCGCGGTCGATACGATCGCGAGCAGGTACAACGTCGGGGCGCTCTGCTGCGATGGGCTCGCCGTGCACGAGAAGGTCGACTGTAACTGCTTCGACTTCGGCCGGATCCGGGCACAGTGGCGGGATGTCTCTTTGGCGCGGGGAACGCTCGCGACGGTGCTCGTTCTCCTTATGGGGGGCGCGATTCTCGGGCAGGTCGAGCCGGAGCACTGGGGCTCGGTGCGCCTCCTCCTCATCATCGTTTCGGCGGCGGCGCTCTTCATCGTCGCCACGACGCCCGACCACTTCCTCGAGGAGCACCTGTGGCGGCACGTCGCGAAGAAGCATCTGCCGGGAATCTTTCTCTGGACCTTCGGCGCGCTTTTCGCCATGTACCTTCTTTTCGATCGCCTCCACGTCGACGTCGAGGGCGCGGTCCGAAGCGGTAAGTGGATCGTGCTCGTCATTGCGTGCCTCATCGGCCTCATCCCGGAGTCGGGGCCGCATCTCATCTTCGTGACTCTTTTCGCGAGAGGCGCGATTCCATTCAGCATTCTCCTGGCAAGCTCGATCGTTCAGGACGGCCACGGGATGCTTCCCATGCTCGCGCAGTCGAGGAGGGCGTTCGTCGTCATCAAGACGATCGATTTCGCGGTCGGGCTCGCCGTCGGCGCGGTTGTCCTCGCGCTGGGATCTTGAAGCTCGGCACGGGTCGGCACGTGTCGCGAATAGGAGGTTCCCGGTTCAATGGAATTCGAACGGATCATTACGCACGGCGATTTTGACGGGGTCGTCTCGGCGGCACTATGCTCTCACGTCTTCGGCTGCGACACGTTCATATTCGCGGGGCCAAGCATGATCACGCGCGCCGAGATATCGATCGGGGCGCAAGACGTCGTGTGCGACCTGCCGTATCCCCTCGAGTGCGGGCTCTGGTTCGACCACCATCCGGGCAATCGCGAGGCGCTCGCGCTCAGGGGAATCGATCCCGCGGCGCTTCCCGGGCGCCTCGATGAGAAGCCCTCGTGCGCTCGCGTCGTCTTCGAGTACTTTACGGAGCGGGAGACGGCGCTCGCTCCCTTTTTTGCCGATACGGTTTCCGAAGCCGACGCGATAGATTCGTTCGACTTTCATTCGGTCGAGGAATGGCGGCGCGAGACGCCGGGGAAGCTCGTCGACATGGGCCTCAAGGCGCATTTCCCGACGCCCCGCGAGCATACGAAACACCTCGCTCACGTCGTGCGCCTCCTGCGCGACCGACCGCTCGCGGAGGCCGTGAACGATCCCGAGGTCGCCTCCCAGATCGTCAAATATCGCGAAGAGGAGAAACGGATGCTTGAGATCGTCCGGAAATCCGTCACATTCCTCCCCGAGGACAAGGACCGGGAGCTCGCGATTCTCGATTTCACGTCCTTTGCGAGACCGCCGCGCATTCTCAAGAATCTCGCGTACCTCGTGCATCCGGAGGCGCTCGGCGTCCTCACGGTCGGCGCCATGTTCCGCGGGGACCGCAAGACCAACGACCTCACGGTGTCGATGGCGCTCTCGATGAACGTCACGGGCGCATCTCACGGGAAGGACATCGGAGAGATCATGCGGACTCTCAACATCGGGGACGGCCACGTCGGCGCGGCGGCGGGGACGATCCACTGCGAATCCAAGGACGAGATGCTCCGAAAGAAGAAAAAAGTGCTCTCGGAGATCTGGAGGCTCTGGAAAGCGTCGTGAGGCTCTCCGCGGCAGCGGCGAGGGCCGGCGCGGGTGGGGACCTCTCGCGCGGAAATCAGGCATGAGAATCCTTTTGAAAATATTCCTCGCGTGCGCGGTGCTTGCAGGCACGGCCGCGGCCGCGCCGACCGCGTGCCCCGGTGCCGCAACGGCGCCATCGACCGCTGCGGCGCCATCGGCCGCCGCGGCGCCGGCTGTCACGGCGCCCGCCGCCCCCCTTTCCCCGGCAAAACGAGTCGAGCTCTATGCCGCCGGCATGAGTCTTCTCGACGCCGGTGAGAACGCGAAGGCCGCCTCATTCTTCGAGGGAATTCTCAAGGAGCACCCCGGGTTCGCCGAGATGGCCGAGGGGCTCATCGAGGCGCGTTCGCGCCAGTGCGCGCCGGCCAGGGCGATCGGCTTCGCGGTACAGGGGCTCAAGTCTCTTTCCGGCGCGGATCACGAGATATTCAAGAGCTACCTCGATGGAGCTCGGGCGCGGAACGAGCGAAAGTTCAAGGACGCCGGAGCATTCTTCCGCGCCGCGGCCGTCGCGTCGGCGGGCGTGAGCGATTTCGTGTCGGCCGCCGTCTGCCGGCGGGCCGAAATCATGAGCCTCATGGCGACACAGGATGCGCGAGGCACCCTCGAGCCGTTTCGGGAGATGCGGGCCGCGCTCTTGCGCTCGCCGGCGTCCGATCGGCTGCTCGTCGACGCCATGGCGCTCGAGGCTCGGCGGCTCAACGTCGCCGACTCGCTCGCGGCGGCGGACAGCCTCTACCGCGCCGCGCTCTCCCGCGCGGAAGCGAAAGGCTACCGCGGCATCGAAGGCCTGTGCCTTGCCGGCCTCGGTCGGATCGAGGACAAGCGGCAGCGAACGTTGGAGGCTGAAGAGCTTTACGCACGGGCGCTCCTTCTCGAGCGGGCGATGGGCGATCCCGAGAACACCGCGGCGCTTCTCAACGGCACGGGGCAGATGGAGGTCAGGGCGGGGCGGTTCGAAGCCGCAAGCGGTCATCTCGCCGAGGCGCAGACCTTCGCCGATTCGTGCGGCCAGAAATGGATCCTCGGCTACGTATACTACGGTTTCGGCGCGCTGGCCGAGGCGCGCGGCGACAAGAAGGAAGCGCTCCGGTTCTTCGAGAAGTCCGTGGCCTCCCACCGCGAGCTCGGCAATACCTGGGGCGAGCTCGGGGCGCGCCTCAGGGTCGGGTACATCCACAGCACCACCGGGGAGTACACCAAGGCTATCGAGCATTACGAGTACGCGCGAAAGGCGTACGAAGAGATGAAGAACCGCTATGGGTTGAGCTGGACCCTCGGCGGCCTCGCCCTTGCCTACCACAAGCTCGGGGATTTCGTGAACGCCGAGAAATACTACCGCCGGACCCTCGACATCAGGCGCGAGCTCGGCGACGAGAGGGGCGCCGCGTGGTGCCTCAACTCAATGGGGATGATCGCGGACATGCGCGGACGCTACCGCGACGCGCTCTCGTACGGCGAGGCCGCGCTCGCCATCTACGAGAAGGTGGGCGATCGCTCGGGGCTCGGAACGGCCCAATTCAACATCGGCTCGGTCTATTTCTACGTCGGCGATTATGCAGAAGCCCTCAAGCATTACGAGCTGGCCCTCGCGCTCGCCGAGCAGGCGAACGACCAGGAGCTCCTCGGCAAGGTCGTGAGCGGGATGGGTTCGGCTTATTCCTCGGCGGGGAGGCTCG
>JBGPBA010000079.1:0-5892 GCA_041481005.1 Candidatus Krumholzibacteriia bacterium
ATGATGCATACGGCCAGCAGGAGGCTTCTTCTCAGTCGCATATTTACTCCCGTCATTGCAAAAGTAGCGCTGCATCCGGCTCCGAGCGGGCCTTTCGACAATGGTCATAATAGCCTAACGCATTGATCAATAACCCGATACAAGTCATGCGCGCCTGCGCGAGCGAACGCGCTCCCGAGACCCGCGGAACAACGAGAGACAATGCGCAATCTTCGGGCCCGGATAAGTACAATCCTCTCGAACGGGCCACGCCTTCAAGGCGGTGCCGACCCTCCTCTTCTACCTGTGGATCGTGCGTCGGGAGTTTAAGCGGACGTCCCGCGCTCGGGCGGCGGAGCCTTCCGAAGCGTGAGCTCCAGGTAGACTGCCCCCTCGCACGGATTGTATCGGTAGGGATCGCGCTTCTCGAACCCGAGCGACCGGTAGAGCGCGTTCGCTTCGGCCATCGTCGCGAGGGTATCGAGCCTCATCGAATCGTAACCGGCGCGCCGCGCGTAGTCGATGACCGCCTCGGCAAGAGCCCGGCCGAGTCCGCGCCGCCGGCACGCCGGGCGCACGTAGAGGCGCTTCATCTCGCTCACGCCGTCGCCGATCTTTCGAAGCGCGACGCAGCCGGCAGGCTCGCCGTCGGAGAAGACGATGATGATGATTCCTTCAGGAGGAGCGTATGCGCCCGGGAGCGTCTCGATCTCGCGGTCGAAGTCCTGGAAGCACAGATCAAAGCCGAGGGAGGCCGCGTACTCCTCGAAGAGCTCGCGCACGAGCGGCATCTCGTTTGGCGCGCTCACGTGAACGAGTTTCGTCATGGGCGCCTCCGCGAACTCCGGGGGCCGCGGCCGCCGCGATCCCCGAGGCTGGTGTCGCGTCTCTTGTTTCCACGACGGGCCAAATAGAACGGGCGTGGGCGGCTCCCGTCACCCGCCCACGCCCCGAGAGATCCGTGAATCGAACGGCCCTTTAGAACCCCACTCCAAACCCGACCATGAATTGGAAGCCGCCGTTCGTTATGTCGGGCTTGTCGCCGGTGTCATCGGCATTCTTCACGATCGTCTTCAAGCCCACGTCGTAGCGCCCCTCGACGAAGATGGAGGCCATCTCCATCTGGTACGCGAGCATGGCGCCCGCCGCGATGCCGAAGTCCATGCTGGAGATCTGATCTTTGAAGTCGATCTCCTCGCCGTCCACCTGTTTGGCCGACATCACGAAGTTGAAGGTCGGGCCCGCGTACAGGCTCGGCTTTATCTTGCCCGATACGGGGAGGGTGACCTTCACGAGAATCGGAACCTCGATGTAGTCGAGCTTGTCCTTGAACGACACTTCGGCCGAGTCGAACTTCGCGCCCTTCATCACGAAGAGAACCTCGGGCTGGATGGAGAAAATATCGGTGACGTCGTAGCAGAGAAAGCCGCCCCCCACGAACCCCGGCTTGTAGCTGTTATTCGTCACGGCGTCGCCGTTGAGGTTGGCTTCGCTGAGACCGCCCTTGAGACCGATCATTATGCCCTTCGCGCAGAGCGGCGAAACAAGAAGCAGCATCATCGCCGCAACCAAGAATGCGAACATGAACCTCTTCATATCATTCCTCCCTTGTACCGATCATGGATTGAGAGTCGTGGCCTATGTAACGAAGGTTCCAGCGCCTGACTCACCTCCTCGAAGGCCGGACCTCTTATGCACATGGTCTCGCGCATACATCGACGTTTACTACAAATGGCGGCATGCGCGCATAGAAACTTTTTGCATCGGCACGCATCGGCGTCCGCTGGTCGCGCCGCGAGCGCACGCGGCCCGAGCACGCACGCTAGAACGGGAGCCCGTAGCCGATCATGAAGGAAAAGACGCTGTTCCTCATGTCGAGCTCGTTGGATGAATCGTCGACCGAGACGAATCCCGCCTCGTAGCGCAGATCGAAGAGCGCGCTGCCGGGCCCGACCTGGTAATCGAAACCGGCGCCCACGACTATCCCGAGATCGGCGCCCTTGATATTATCGAGATCGGCCTCCTCCGAGATGTCCCTTACCTCCAGCTTCACCCGGCTGCCTACCTTGATGCCGAAGGCGAGCCCCGCGTAGATATAGGGCTTCATCTCAATCTGCGTCGGGAAGGAGACCTTGGCGAGCACGGGAAACTCGAGGTAGGTCAGCTTCAAGGTGCCCTCGACCCGTTCAGGCCCTGCTCCAAAATCAAACACCTCGTGCGTCTTCGCGCCCTTCATCGAGATGAGCGCCTCGGGCTGAATCGAAAGAATGTCGTTGACCCGAAAGCAGAGGAATCCGCCGAACACGCCGGCGTACCGCCACTCAGCCCCTTCGGTGTCGTCGCCGACGAGCTTCGCGACGTTGAGGCCGCCCTTGAAGCCGACCGTCCTATCCACGGCACCCTGCTGCGCCGCGAGCGCCGGGGACAAGAACGCGGCGATCACGAGGAGCATCACACTCGTACACACGCACTTCTTCATCACGAGCCTCCTTTGCCCGGCCGAGTGTTTCGGCCGTCCTTCCCGGTCATCGCACGAAGGCTGCAATCGGCGAATGCCGCTGCTCGATCTCGTCCTCCCCGCGACGTCCGACCTGCGTTTCCCCTCCGTTGTATACGAAGTCGCCAATTCGCGCAACCACGCTTTTTCACGAAAAAAGCCCCCCGGCGGATGCGCCGAGGGGCTTTGATGCAAGTTTTGGTGGGCCCACCAGGGATCGAACCTGGGACCGACCGGTTATGAGCCGGGAGCTCTACCGCTGAGCTATGGGCCCCCTGACCGTCACCGCCGCCATCGAGGCCGCCGCATGGGATACGAACGATAGCATTCGCCCGGACGGCTCCTCAACCCTTTTTCGATCAGACGTCGATGTAGCCTTTGAGCTTTCTGCTGCGGCTCGGATGCATGAGCTTGCGGAGCGCCTTCGCCTCGATCTGGCGCACGCGCTCGCGCGTCACGCTGAAGATCGTACCGACCTCCTCGAGGGTACGCGGGGTGCCGTCGCCGAGCCCGAACCGCAACCGCACGACCTTCTCTTCGCGCTTCGTGAGCGTCGCGAGCACGCGGCCCACCTGGTCGCGGAGCATCGCGTGCGCCGCCGATTGATCGGGCGCCGACGCGGAGGTGTCCTCGATGAAATCGCTCAGGTTGCTGTCGTCGTCTTCCCCGATCGGACGGTCGAGCGATATCGGCTCGATGCTCGCCTTCATGACGCTCTTGACCTTGCCGACGGGATAGTTGAGGCGCCGCGCCACTTCCTCGGGGGTGGGCTCGCGCCCGAACTCCTGCACGAGCTTCCGCTGCGTGCGCGACACCTTGTTGATCGCTTCGATCATATGGACGGGCACCCTGATGGTGCGCGCTTGATCGGCGATCGCCCTCGTGATCGCCTGGCGAATCCACCACGTGGCGTACGTGCTGAACTTGTAGCCCTTGCGATAGTCGAACTTATCGACGGCGCGCATGAGGCCGCTGTTGCCCTCCTGGATGAGATCGAGGAACTCGAGGCCGCGGTTCGTGTACCGCTTGGCGATCGAGATGACGAGCCGCACGTTCGCCTCGATCATCTCCTGCTTCGCCTTCTGCGACTCGCGCTCCCCTTCCCTGATGTCCTGGACGATCCGTTTGACCTGATCGTAAGCGACGTTCTCCTTGTTCTCGATCTGACGAACGGCCCGGTCGAGCTCCTTGAAGCGGTGCGAAAATCCCTTGAGCTCCTCCGCCGACCACTTGAGCTTCTTCTTGAGGCTCTGCTTTTCCTTTGTGGCGCCGCCGCCGAGCACCTTTATCGCGCGCTCGACCTCGTCCGGCTTCATCCCGACGAACCGCTCATATTCGTGGACTTGCCGCTTCTGATGATCGATCCGCTTGAGCACGTCCTTGATCTTTTCGACGAGCCTGTCGACCTGCGCCGGGTTGAGCTTGATCTTCCGGTACTCTTCCTGGAGCTTTCGATTGCGGGCGTCGTGCTGGCGCTGAATCGGAGCGGTGGCTCCCGCCGACGCCTTCTTGCGGAGCTTCGATTCGAGCTCGATGATCTCATCGCGCAGCCTGATCACGCGCTTCAGGATGCCGACGTACTTCTTGAGCTCCTTGCGACCCGAGAGGTGCGGGTGGAGCCCGCCGGTCTCGACCTGCACGAGATCCTCGAGGCGCATGGTCCCCTTCTCGAGCCGGTCCACGTACCGCCTGAGCTCTTTGGTCGTCGCGTTCAGCTTGAAAACCGCCTGGAAGATCTTGAGGTGGCCGTCCTCGATGCGCTTGGCGATCGCGATCTCCCCCTCGCGGTCGAGGAGCGGGACCTTCCCCATCTCGCGGAGGTACATGCGCACGGGGTCGTCGTAGCGCACCGTCGCGCCGAGGAGCTCGTCCGATTTCTTGGCTTCTTTTTGCTGGCGCTTCTTGCGCGCCTCGAGCTTGAGGATCGCCTTCTCGCGCGATTCGAAGAACTCGATGTTCTCGTCGCTCAAACGGTCGTAGAGCTCGATGAGGTCGTCGGTGTCGAAATCGCTTCCGATGAGCTCCTCGATCTCCTCGTTGAGCACGTACCCCTTCTCCTCCGAGAGCTTCTTGATGTCCAGCAGAATCTCGTCAATTCTGTCGAGTTCCATCAATCCGGATGACCTCCTTGCAGCCGCAAGCTCTTCAGCTTCTTCGACAGCTCCTGATATGCTCTCGAGATCTCTTCTATCTCGGCGGCGGTCGATTCCCCCGACTCCGTTTCGAGGATCCGCAGCCGCTTCTTCATCGTTTCGAGCTCGTCTCGCAGCGCCTGCTCCTTCAGCCGAATGATCGTGTCGGCTAGAAACCGATCGATCGGCCCCGGCGGAAGGGGCATGAGCGCTATTTCCGTCGCGAGCCTCCCGAGGTCCGGGTCTTCGATGCCCGCGGTGAAGGCCGAGCTTCCCGTATCAATGTGTTTTTTGACCGCCGAGTCAAGCGCTTTATAGTAATCCATATACGGGGCGCCCTCGAGCTCCACGATGTCGAGGTTCTCGACTATCATCCTCGCGAATCGCTCGTCCTCGAGGCCGACGCGAAAGACCAGCTTCTGAAACCGCTCGCGCCGGGTCTCCTCCCGGGGGCCTTCCACGGCCGCCTTCTCAGGCCGCGCGCCCTTCCCGAGCCCCGCCCGCAGCGAGCTCACCGGCACATCGAAGAGCTTCGACGCCTCCTGCAAGTAGAGCTCCTGTCTCACCGAGTCGGTAACCGATGAAACGGCCTGCAGGAGATGCTTGATGACCTCGCTCGTCCGATAGGTCGTCCGGCTGCCGCCGAGCGCCTGCTCCCTCAGAAAGCCAAAATAATTGGGAGCAGAACGCATGACCTCTCGCAGCTCTTCTGCTCCCTTTTTTCTTACAAAGCTATCAGGATCTTCGCCCTCGGGCAGGATGACGACGCTCGACTCCAGTCCGACCACCAGGAGCTCGTCCGCCGCCCTGACTGATGCCCTGATACCGGCCCGGTCACCATCGTTTATAATATATACGCGATTTGCATATCTCGCAAGGAGTCGCGCTTGATCTTGAGTAAAAGATGTCCCGCAAACCGCGCCGACATTGTGAAAACCGCTCTTCCACAACGTTAAGTAGTCCATGTAACCCTCAACAATTATTGCGCTTCCGCCCTTTCTTATGCCGTCTTTCGAGTGATTGAGGCCGTAGAGCATTCGGCCCTTGGAGTATATGGGGCTTTCGGTTGTATTGAGATACTTTGGCTCGGAGTCGTCGAGAACCCGGCCCGCCAGGCCGACGAACCTGTTACTTAGGCTTTCGATGGGGAACATGACTCGGTTGCGGAAATAGTCCCGATGGCCGCTCCCACCGCGGCTCTTCATGATGAGGTTGAGATCGAGGAGAATCTCGCGGGAGACACCTGCCTCCATGACGGCGCGGTAGAAGTGATCCCAGCCGACC
>JBGPBA010000080.1:0-5868 GCA_041481005.1 Candidatus Krumholzibacteriia bacterium
ACTATCTCAATTCGCGGGTCTCGTCGATCGGCGAAGCGTTCGTCGACTTCCGGCTCTTCACCGAGCGGAACTACGGCGCCTACGCGTCCGTGAGCTACCCATTCTCGACGTTCACGCGCGCGGAGCTCGAGTTCGACGGGTACGTCTCCGAGCGCGAGTTCTTTCAGACCACCAACTCGGACGCATTCAATCAAGGATTCTTCTTCACGTCGTCGAAGTCGCAGCGGCGGCTGTTCCAGCCGACCTTTTCCCTCATCCACGACTCGGCATATTACGGGCTGTTCGGTCCCGTGATCGGTTCGCGCTGGATGCTGAGCGCCTCGCGCGCTTTCTCGTTCTCGGGTGCCGACGTCTCGCGGACGACCGTGTTCGCCGACTACCGGAAATACACGCCGCTTTTCTTCCGCAACTACTTCGCCTTCCGCGCCATCGGGGCTTCGAGCACCGGCAGCGACCCGCGCTTCTTCTTCCTCGGCGGGCCGACGACGCTGCGCGGATACGACTACCTTCAGTTCAGCGGCCCCAGGATCGTCCTCTTCAATGCCGAATACCGCTATCCGCTCGTCGACGCGCTTATATTCGGGTGGCCCGGGCGCTGGGGTTTCACGAACATCGGCGGGACCCTCTTCCTCGACAGCGGCGCGACATGGGGAAGAGGATCTTTCGTTGAGCCGCTTCGGGACGAGATCGGGTTTCGCCAGATCAGGGTCGATAAGCAGAACATTCAGTTCTACAGCGACTTCGGAGTCGGTTTCTACATGCGATTCGCGTACTTCATCCTGAACTTCCAGCTCGGGTGGCCGACCGACTTCGCGAACACCGGGCGACCGTTTTTCCATTTCTACATCGGGCCGCAGTTCTAGGGGCCGCGTCTCTCCGCGGCCGATTTCACCGGACAGGATATGGACAAGCTCAATCCACAGCAGCGAGAGGCGGTCCTGGCCACCGAAGGACCCGTCCTCGTCCTCGCGGGCGCGGGGAGCGGCAAGACGCGCGTCCTCACGGAGCGGATCGCATATCTGATCCGCGAACGGGGCGTTTCACCGGAACGCATCCTCGCCTTCACCTTCACGAACAAGGCGGCCGGCGAAATGCGCTCGCGCGTCGAGCGGCTCCTGGCCGCGCGCGATCTGCCGCTGTGGATCGGGACCTTTCACGCGACGGGGCTTCGGATCCTTCGCCGCGAGGCGCAGCACCTCGGTCTCAAGCAGAACTTCGCCGTGTACGACGAGGACGACTCGCTGCGCCTCGTCCGCGACATCATCAAGCGCAAGGGGTGGAACCTCGATGAGAATCCCCCCGGGCTCATCAGGCATCGGATCTCGTGCTGGAAGAGCGCGCTCGTTCAGCCCGCCGAAGCGACCGAGCGGGCGGCCGACCTCAACGAGGGCCGCCACGCCGACATCTTCAAGAGCTACGCCGAGGGGCTCCTCTCGAGCAACGCGATGGACTTCGACGACCTCATCGCGCGCGTCGTCGAGCTCTTCACCGGGCACGCCCGGGTGAAGGAGCGGTACGCGAGGCAGTTTCAGTACGTTCTGGTCGACGAGTTCCAGGACACGAACACGATTCAAATGCTGATGATCGACGCCTTCGCCTCGCAGCACCGGAACCTCTTCGTCGTCGGCGACGACGACCAGGCGATCTACGGCTGGCGCGGGGCGACGGTCGAGAACATTCTCCAGTTCGACCGGGTGTACGAGGGCGCTTCGGTCATCAGGCTCGAGGAGAACTATCGGTCGACGAACGCGATTTTGAACGCGGCGAACCATCTCATCCGAAACAACAAGGGGCGCAAGGGCAAGGAGCTCTGGTCGCGCCGCGGGGAGGGGGAGAAGCCGCGGCTCTTCCTCGTGGAGGATGAGATCGAGGAGGCCGAGCACGTCCGCGAGCTCATCATCGAGTCGCTCAAGGCGGGGGTCCGCCGGAGCGACATCGCCGTCCTGTACCGCACGCACGCCCAGTCGCGCGCCCTCGAGAACGCGCTCAGGACGGGCGGTCTCCCGTACCAGATCATCGGAGGCGTGCGGTTCTACGAGAGGCGCGAGATTCGCGATCTCCTCGGCTATCTCAAGCTCGTCAACAACCCCGCCGATAACGTGAATTTCAAGCGCATCGTCAACGTGCCCCGGCGAGGGATCGGCGCGGTCACCATCGAGCGGATCGAGGAAGCGGCCGCGGGCGGGAGCCTGCTCGTCGCCCTCGGGAAGCGGGAGACGCTCGACGGGATCCCCAAGGCCCAGCGGGAGGCGGTCGCGGGGTTCTCGCGGCTCCTCGCCTCGCTCCAGATCAAAGCGATGACCGAGCCGGTGAATGAGCTGCTCCGTGCCCTTATCGAGAGCATCGGCTACCGAGAGCACCTCAAGGAGGATCCGAAGACGACCGAGACGCGTCTCGAGAACCTCGATGAGCTCCTCGTCGAGACGGAGCGTTTCACGGCGAGCGCGCCCGACCCGAAGCTCCCCGCCTTCCTGGAAGGGATCGCTCTCATGAGCGACGTGGACGCGCTCAAGGGGGAGGAGACGGTCGCCCTCATGACGCTTCACAACGCGAAGGGCCTCGAGTTCCGAGTCGTTTTCATCACGGGGCTGGAGGAGGGGCTTCTCCCGCACTATTCGAGCTTCGAGAATCTCGAGGAGCTCGAGGAGGAGCGGCGGCTCTTCTACGTCGGCATCACGCGCGCCGAGGAGAAGCTCTGTCTTTTCTCCGCGGGGAACCGCATGCGCTTCGGGAGCTGGATCGGCAATGCGCCGTCCCGGTTCATCCGCGAGATCCCGCGGGAGATGATCGACGTCGCCGCGGAGCAGCCCGAGGAGCGCATCGCGGCCGATCATGCCGCCGCGCAATCGGGAGCTTCGCTCCTCGAGCCCGTCGACGAAGAGGCGCGCTACGCGAGCAAGCGCTTCAGGCAGGGCGCCACGGTGTACCATCCGACGTACGGGGAGGGGATCATCAAGAGCGTCGAAGGCTCCGGGCGCGACATGAAGGTCAACGTCTACTTCCCCGGCCACGGCGAGAAGAAGTTCCTCGTCGCGTACGCCCCGTTTAGGTTCGCCTGAGAAGACGCTCGCCCCTGTTGACAAAAGCGCGCCCCTCTTGGTAACGTAGACCCCTTGCCGCATGCGCGGATGGAGGGTTCAATGGAATTGACCGACCGTGAGTTGGAGCATCTCGAACGGCTCGCCCGGGTGAAGCTGAGCGGCGAAGCGCGCGAGAGGCTGCGCGAGCAGCTCGCGCGGATCATCGCGCTCGTGCAGAAGCTCCAGGCGATCGATACGACCGGCGTCGAGCCGCGGGCCCACGTCGGGGAGTTCAAGCCGGAGCTCCGCGAGGACGCGGTGAAGCCGTGCCTCCCGAGAGACGAGATCATCGCCGCCTCCCCCGACGCGAAGTACGGATTCTACGCGGTTCCGCCGGTGATCGAGGCCGACGAGCTCTGAGGAGCCCGCGGCGCTCCTGGAAGGTTTCCATGAGCGAGCTATTGCATTTCTCCATAGCCGAGCTCTCCGAGCTCTACCGGACGCGGCGGGCCGCCGTGCGCGAGGTCATCCAGGCTTACCTTGACAGGATCGCGGAGCGAGACTCGTCGATTCGCGCGTTTCTTCGGGTTTTTCCGGAGGCGGCCCTCGCGGAGGCGGCGGCGTGCGATGAGGCCGGCTACGACGGCCGGCCGCTCTTCGGCGTTCCGGTCGCGGTGAAAGACAACATCTGCACGCGCGGGATCGAGACGACTGCTGGCTCGAAGATACTCGAAGGCTATCTGCCTCCCTACGATGCGACCGTCGTCGAGCGCCTGCGCCGGGCGGGCGCCATCATCCTGGGCAAGACGAACATGGATGAGTTCGCCATGGGCTCATCGACGGAGAACTCGGCGTACCACGTCACTCGTAATCCGTGGAATGAGGGCTGCGTGCCGGGCGGATCGAGCGGCGGCTCGGCCGCGGCGGTCGCCGGCGACCTGGTGCTCGCCTCCCTCGGGTCGGACACGGGCGGCTCCGTCCGCCAGCCCGCCTCCCTCTGCGGGGTCGTCGGGCTCAAGGGGACGTACGGGCGGGTCTCCCGGTACGGGCTCATCGCCTTCGCGAGCAGCCTCGACCAGATCGGCCCGCTCGCCCGCGACGTGCGAGACTGCGCCTCGATGATGGAGGCGATCTCGGGGCACGACCCCAAGGATGCGACGACGATTCCTGAGGCCGCGCCCGACCTGCGGGCCGGGCTCGAGCGGGGGCTCGAGGGGCTGCGCGTCGCCGTGCCCCGAGACCTCGAGAGCTGGGACGTCGACGAATCGGTGAAAGAGACGAGCCTCGCGACGGTGCGCGACCTGGAGAAGGATCGCGTACGGATCGGCCGGGTCGACCTTCCCACGACCGAGGTTTCGATCGCGAGCTACTACATCCTCGCGAACGCGGAGGCCTCGTCGAATCTCGCGCGCTTCGACGGCGTCCGATACGGACTCCGCTGCAGCTCGGATTCGCTCATCGACATGTACGAGGAGACGCGGGGGCGCGGCTTCGGCGAGGAGGTCAAGCGCAGGATTCTTCTCGGCACGTACGTCCTCTCCGCGGGCTACTACGACGCATATTACAACCAGGCCCAAAAAGTGAAGGCGCTTATCTGCTCTCAGTTCGACGAGATCTTCAAGCAGTATGATCTCATTCTGCTGCCGACGTCGCCGACTCCGGCCTTCAGGCTTGGCGAGCGGATAGACGATCCCATCACGATGTACCTGTCGGACGTCTTCACGACGCAGGCGAACATCGCGGGGCTCCCGGCGATCTCCGTTCCGGCGGGGCTTTCCCCCGACGGTCTTCCTATCGGAATGCAGCTCATCGGCGGCGCGGGGCACGAGGCGACGCTCATGCGAGGGGCGTACGGCCTCGAGCGCATATATCGGTTCAGGGAGAGATTTCCTCGGGGCGAGGGGCGCGGGAAGGGGACGGCATGACCAACGGCGAGTTCGAACCCGTCATCGGTCTCGAGGTACACGCCCAGCTCGTGACGAAGAGCAAGGTCTTCTGCGGCTGCCCCGCCGTGTACGGCGCCGAGCCCAATACGCAGGTGTGCCCCGTGTGCCTTGGGCTTCCCGGCGCGCTCCCCGTGCTGAACCGCGCGGCGGTGTCGATGGCGATACGGATGGGGCTCGCGGCGCACTGCGCGATCGCGCCGCGCAGCGTCTTCGCGCGGAAGAACTACTTCTATCCCGATTGCCCGAAGAATTACCAGATATCGATGTACGACAAGCCGCTCTGCGAGAACGGGTATCTCGAGATCGAAGTCGGCGGCCTGGCGAAACGGATCGGCATCGAGCGCGTGCACCTCGAGGAGGACGCGGGGAAGCTCCTTCACGGGGACGTGGGGGGGAGCCTCGTCGATTTCAACCGGTGCGGGGTCGCCCTCATCGAGATCGTGAGCAGGCCGGACATTCAATCGCCTGCGGAGGCCTCGGAGTATCTTCAGATGCTGCGGCGGACCCTCAGGTACCTCGAGATATGCGACGGCAACATGGAGGAGGGGTCTCTTCGCTGCGACGTCAATGTGTCGGTTCGGCGGACCGGCGCCGAGAAGATGGGGACGAAAACCGAGATCAAGAATCTCAATTCCTTCAAGGCGGCCGAGATGGGGATCCGATACGAGATCGACCGCCAGATCGGCGTCATTCGGGGCGGCGGGACGATCACTCAGGTGACGAACCTGTGGGATGCCGCGGCGAAGCGCGTGATGACGATGAGGAGCAAGGAGTACGCGCATGACTACCGATATTTCCCCGAGCCCGATCTTCTGCCGCTCGAGGTCGACGAGGCGTGGATCGACGGAATCAGACGGAAGCTTCCCGAGCTTCCACTCGAGCGCGAGCGCCGCTTCCGCGAC
>JBGPBA010000081.1:0-5865 GCA_041481005.1 Candidatus Krumholzibacteriia bacterium
CCCGCTCTCGCGGTGGCGGAAGATGTTCTCCATGACCATGATGGCGTCGTCGACGACGATGCCGACGGCCAGCGCGAGGCCGAGCAGCGTAAAGGTATTGAACGTGAATCTGAGGAAATGGATGACAGCCACCGTCCCCAGTAAGGACATGGGTATGGCCAGAATGACGTTCAGCGTGCTCGAGAAGGAGCCGAGGAACATCCAACAGACGAGCGCCGTGAGAATGATCGAGAGAAGCAGCTCGAGCTCGATCTCGTGGACGGAGTTCTTGATGAAAGTGGTGCTGTCGAAGACGACGCCGACCGTCATCCCCTCGGGAAGCGTTTTCTGGAACGCCTCGATGATGTCGCGCGCCGGCTGAGCGACGGCGACGGCGTTCGCGCCGCGCTGCTTCTTGACGCCGATCCCCTGCGAGGGCACGCCGTCGAGACGCGCCATCCGCCGCACGTCCTCGAAGCCGTCCTCGACGAGCGCGACGTCGCTCAGATAGATCGGGCTCCCCGCCTCTTCCCTGACGACAATGTGGCGGAAGGTTTCGAGATCGAGCGCCTCGCCGAGCACGCGGACGTTGACCTCGCGGCCGGGCGTCTCGAGGCGGCCCGCCGGAAGCTCGATGTGCTCGCGCTGGAGGGCGGCGATGACGTCCTCCACGGTGAGATCCCTCTCGTCGAGCTTCGCCGCATCGAGCCAGACGCGGACATTGCGGTCCTGCACTCCCATCGTCGTGATCTCGCCGACCCCGGGAATCGTCTGGAGCTTCTCCTTGAGACCGTAGCGAATGTAGTCGCTCAGCACCCGCTGCGGAAACGGTCCCGCGAGCGAGATCATCATGATCGGCTGATCTTCCGGATTGGTCTTCGAGACGACGGGCGGGTCGATGTCGCGCGGGAGGTGCCGCTGAGCCTGCGAAACCTTGCTCTGGACGTCCTGAAGCGCGAGATCCACGTTGCGCGAGATATCCAGCTCGATCGTGATCGAAGCCGATCCCTGTCGAGAGCTCGAGGTGATGCTCTTCACGCCCTCGACCTGAACGAGCGCCTCCTCGAGGACGTCCACGATGTCCCCCTCGACGACTTCGGGAGCCGCTCCCGGCCATCCGACCGATACGTTGATCGTCGGGAAATCGACGTCGGGAAATTGGCTGATGCCGATGCGCGTTCCGGCGACGAGCCCGAAGACGATCGTCGCCGCCATGAGCATCCAGGCGAGAACGGGTTTTCGTACACAGACTTCGGTGATGTTCACAAGGCTGCTCCCTCGGCCGACGCCTTCGCGTCTCTCACTTCGGCGCCGTCGCGGGCTTGTTCTGCCCGGGCGCGTTCTCGGACGGCGCCGGGGCTCCCGCCGTCTGACCCGCGGCGACGATCCTGACCTGCGCGCCGTCCCTCAGCGACTCGCCTCCCCTGACGACGAGCGAGTCGCCCGGGCTGAGTCCCGAGAGAACCTCCACCTGCCCGTCGGCCGTCCTCATGCCGATCGTGAGGACTCGGCCCGAGGCCGTGCCGCGGCTCACGACGAACGCGAGGAACCCCCGCTCGCTCGGCCGAACCGCGGTCTGCGGGACGACGGGATGCGCTCCTTCCGAGCCCACGGGCACCGTGATCTCGGCGAACGACCCGGGGCGAAGCGCCTTCTCCCTCGTATCCTTCACCTCGCCGGTCACCTCGACGAGCCGCGTCGCCTCCTCGGCGGCCGCGGCCACGTGGACGATCTTCGCCTCGAACTCGCGCTGGTCGTCCCGGACCTTGAAGAGGGCCTTCATGCCGGGCTTGATCCTCACGGCGTCGTGCTCGGGAATCTTGAACCGCACGAGCAGCGGATCGCGGCGGACCAGCGTCGCGAGCACCGTTCCCGCTTGCACGTACTGGCCCGTCTGCACCGTTCGCGTCTGGATGATTCCCGCGATCGGCGCGTGCACGTAGGCGTCGTGGAGGTTGAGCTCGGCCTGGTCGAGGGCGGCCTTGGCCTCGGCCACGTCCGACACCGCCACGCGGACCTTCGTCCGCCAGGTCGCGATCTCCTCGGCGGGGATGAGGCCGGGTGTCTGGCTCACGACGGTCTCGCGCCTTTTGAGTCCCGCCTCGGCGTCGGCCTGCGCCGCCTCGGCCTTCTCGTGCGCCGCCTGCGCGGACTCGACCGCGAGCTTGTAGCGTTCCGTCTCTATCTCGACGAGGACCTGATTCGCCTTCGTGAAGCTCCCCTCGGAAAACAGCACGCTGTCGACGGCGCCCGCCACGCGCGCCGTGACCTGGACTTTCTCGAACGCCTCGACCGATCCGACCGCGTTCACCGTGAAAACGATCGGATGGGTCGTGACCGCCTCGACCTCGACGGGGAACGCGATCGACGAGCGCGATCCCGACTGCCTCCCGCTCCCCTTCGCCGGCGCCGAGCCCGCTTCCTTCTGGCAGGCGAGGACGGAGGCGGCACATGCCGCGGCGGCGCCCCACGCGACGAGCATTCTCATTGAAAATCTTTTCACCGCTGCGGCTCCTTTCCGAAGGGATCGAGACCGAGGGCGGCCTCGAAATTGAGATAGGCGAGCGCGACGGCATACCGCTCGGTGACGAGCGCCACCTCCGCCTCGAATAGGCTGACGTTGGCGTCGGCGACCTGAAGCGCCGAGGCGAGGCCCTGCCGGTAGAGCTGCCCCGTCTCCACGGCGTTCCTCTGGGCGATTTCCTGGGCGACCTCGGCCTCCTTGAGCGACGCCCGCGCGCTCGACAGAGAGACGAGCGAGTTGCGCACGTCCACCTCGACCCGGCGCAGGGCGCTCGAGACCGCGAGGTCGGCGATCCGCACCTGGGCCTTGGCCTGGCCGTAATCGGCGTTCCGCGCGAAGCCGTCGAAGAGCGGCCAGTCGAGCGTCAATCCGGCGTTCCACGTGTTCGTGTTGCCGCTCAAGCCCGTCTCGTTCGTATAGTGGTACTGCCCGCTCAGGTTGACCGATGGGAGCCATCTCAGGATGGGCTCCATGAGGAGCGCCCGTTGGGCCTTCGCGTGCCATCGCAGCGCGTCCAGATCGAGGCGACGCCTCTCGGCCTCGGCGATCAGCTGGTTCGCCATCACGGAGTCCACCGCGGCCCCCCTCACGAGGAACTCGGGAGAGACGAGCTTTGTATCGGCGATCGTCGGATCGTCGAGGAGGTACCCGAGCTCGAGATACGCCGTCTTCGTCTGACCATCGGTCTGCGTGGTTCCCATCTCGGCGGTGGCAAACTCGAGCTCGGCCCGCGTCACGTCGTTCACCGATACGAGGCCGGCGTTGTAGCGCGCGGTGGCCGCTTCGAGATTCTGCCGGGCATACTCGTATCGGCTCTGCGACGCCTCATGGAGCTGCCCCGTGCTGAGCGTCGCGAGATACGCCTGACTCGCTTCGAAGGCGAGCTGCCGCTTGCTCTCGGCGGACGCGGACACCTGCGCATTGCGCTCGGACCGCACGTTCCTGAACCCGGGGATGCCCATCGAATCGAAAATGGTGAGGTTCAACGTGGCCACGGCTGAAAGCGCGTTGAAATTCTGAACGATGACGGATTGATCGTTGATCGTGCGCCTGACCTGATCGGGGCGGCGCGTGTACGTGCCCGTCGCATCGAGAGTCGGCAGAAAATAGGCTCTCGCCTTGGATACGAGCGCTTGGGCCGCGGAGAGCCGGGCATCGGCCGTGAGCGCCTGCTCGTTTTTCGCGAGCGCCATCCGGACCGCTTCCTCGAGCGTGAGCTCTCTCATCTGCCCATGGAGCGATTGCGAAAAGAAAACGAGCGCGAAGAGCGAGATAATGAGGCCCCTCGGGCTCGCGCCCTTGTGTCTGTCGATGGAGCGTAATTTCATCCAGGCATCACCATATTACCTTAAATTACACGGATTCCGGCGCAAAGCAAGGCGCCGCTGCCCCGTGAGGCACGGATTGTTCATTATATACAAATTTCAGCCGTTATTCATTCCATTTAACCCTCGCGGGGAGCTCGAGCCCGCGGAGCCCCCGACTGCGGCTGACCCCCGCGCGCGACCCCGGGTTTGAGGCGATTCTCTGCCCGATTCTCCATTTTCATATATCCTCAAGGTTGGGGTCGACAAGCGGACCGGAGTCTGGTAGACTGGCGCCTCCCAAGGGAGGAATGGATGCTCGCGACGAAAATCCTCGAGAGCGCCTCGATCAAGGAGCTGTACCGTCTCATGATCGAGAACAGGCTCTCACGCAAGGCGCTCTTCGGCATGGTAAGCAAGCGGCTCTACCAGGAGCTCGTGATCGAGAACGCCAACGGACGGCCACCGCGCGTGCAGGAGCTCAAGCACGCGTATATGATGGCCCTGTTCCATGGGTTCGACCGGGCGATGACGCGCGGGCACATTTCGAGGCGCGTGACCGAGAGGCTCCTGGACACCGTTCTCGAAAACGTGATCGTGAACGGGAAGAAGCCGGCGGCGCCCGGCGAGCATCCGCTGCTCCTCGTCGTGAGCCCGACGAGACGGTGCAACATCCGGTGCCGCGGCTGTTATGCCGGAAGCGACTCGGCGAGCGACCGGAGCCTGAGCTTCGAGATATTCGACAGAATCCTGACGGAAAAACGGGAGCTCTGGGACTCGCACCTCACCATCGTGTCGGGCGGGGAGCCGTTTCTGTGGGAGGACGACGGGCGCGGGCTCCTCGACCTCGTCGAGAGGCATCCGACCGAGTTCTTCGTGCCATACACGAACGGCACCCTGATCACCGACGCGGTCGCCAAGCGAATGGGCGAGCTCGGAAACATCTCCCCGGCGGTATCGCTCGAGGGATTCGAAGAGGAAACCGACGCCCGCCGGGGCGCGGGCATGTTCAATAAGATTCTCGGCGCCTTCGAGAATCTCAGGCACCACGGAGTCCCCTTCGGCGTCTCGGTCACGCCGACTCGAAGAAATTGGGAGACGGTGACAAGCGACCGTTTCATAGACTTCTGCTTCGCCGGCCAAGGCGCCGTCTATGCCTGGTCATTTCAATACATGCCGATCGGGCGCGAGCCGGACCTCGACCTGATGCTCACCGCGGAGGACCGTCTCGAGATGCTGAGACGGACGAACCGGCTCGTGCGCGAGAAGAAGGTGCTCTTCGCGGACTTCTGGAACAGCGGGATCGCGAGCTACGGATGCATCAGCGCGGGTCGTCCCGGAGGCCACTTCTACATCAACTGGAACGGCGACGTCACGCCGTGCGTGTTCATCCCCTACGCGGTCGACAACATCTACTCCGTCTACGAACGGGGAGACGATCTGAACACGCTGCGCGAGAGCCCGTTCTTCCGCAAGATTCGGGCGTGGCAGGACGATTTCGGTTTCGCCCAGCCCGCGGAGAAGGTGCATAACTGGCTGAGCCCGTGCCCGATGCGGGACCACTTCGACGTACTGCGCAAGGCCGCCCTCGAAACGGGCGCGCGTCCGATCAACGACGAGGCGACGCATGCCCTCAAGGACCCGAGCTTCATCGCGAGCATGTCGGAATGCGCCCGAGACTATGAGAAGTTGAGCGCGCCGGTGTGGGAGAAGGAATTCTCTCATTCGCCGGCGGCCGAGTGAGGACGGGGCTCTTCGCTCCCCGCATTCCCGAGCGTGACGACGAAGGTCGTCCCGGCGCCCGGCTCGGAGACGACCGATATCTCTCCTCCGTGCTCGGAGACGATCTTCCGGCAAATGGAAAGACCGAGACCGCTCCCGGTCTTTTTTGTCGTGAAGAAAGGCTCGAATATTCTGCTCCGGACCTCCTCGGGGATGCCGGGGCCGTCGTCGGCGACGACGAGGGTCGCCCCGCCCGGGGCGGGCTTCGTCGAGACCTTCACCGTGCCGCCCTCATTCACCGCCTCCGTGGCGTTCCGAACGAGATTTATGATGACC
>JBGPBA010000082.1:0-5865 GCA_041481005.1 Candidatus Krumholzibacteriia bacterium
AGGGCGTCGATCAGGTATCCCCCGATGAGGGGGCCGAGCGATACCGAGGCGGCCGCCGCGATCGCCCAGAAACCGAGCGCGACGCCGCGGCGCTCGGGCGGGAACTCGCGGATGACGATCGCCATGCCGACGGGCATCATGACCCCCGAGCCGATTCCCTGGATGATGCGGAACAAGATGAGGACGTTCTCGTTCCACGAGAGGCCGCACAGGAACGATCCGATCGTGAAGAGCATGAGGGAGAAGAAGTACGTCCGTTTGTACCCGAAATGGTCGGCGATCCACGCGGAGGTCGGCAGCATGACGCCGAAAACGAGGAGGTACGCGGTCAGCACCCACTCGACCTTGTCGACGCTGACGCCGAAGGAGGCCATGATTTTCGAGAGCGCGACGTTGACGATGGTGGCGTCGAGCACCGCCATGAACGTCCCGATCATGACGCTCCCGAGGACCCACCACTTGTACGACTCGTGCTCGTGATGGAGCGTCTCGAATCGGTCGACGAGGTGCGACCGGATCACCAGGTGGGGCCGCTTCACCATCCGTCACTCGACCTTCACTTTGACCTCGACGGACATCCCCGGCAAGAGCGGCACGGGCCCGCCGGGGTCGCTCGGCCGGTTAATCGAGATCTTCACGGGCACCCGCTGCGTGATCTTCGTGAAGTTTCCCGACGCATTGTTCGGGGGGATGAGGGAGAACTGCGCCGCCGTGTTCGTCCCGAGCTGATACACCGTGCCCGTAAAGCGGCGCTTCGGGTATGCGTCGATTGAGATCTCGACGGGAGCGCCGAGGGAGAGCGACTTCATCTTCGTCTCTTCGAAGTTCGCCGTCACCCACACGTGCGCGAGATCGTAGACGGCGAAGATCGGCTGTCCCGGCTGAGCGACGTCGCCGACGAGGAGCCAGCGCTTGGCGACCACGCCGTCCATCGGAGAGGCGATGACCATGTTCCGCAGGTTTGTCTCGACCACTCCGAGCTGGGCCTTCGCCGTCCCGACCTGCGCGAGCGCGATTGATTGCTGCGCGCGCGCCGCCTCCAGCGCCTTGAGGGCGTGGTCGTACTGATCCTGCGGCATGACCTTGCCCGCGTACTGCGCCTGCGCCCGCTTGTAGTCGTCCTCGGCTCTGCTCAGGTTGACACTCGCGAGCTTGACGTTCTCCTCCGCGGAGACGAGCGCGGCCTGCGCCTGGGTCTCTTGAGCCCGCAGGTCGGCGTCGTCGAGCCGCACGATGGTCTCTCCCGCCTTGACCGTGTCCCCCTCGTCCGCCCCTAGCTCGACGATCCGTCCGAGCATCTTCGAGCTGATCGAGACCCTGTTCCCGTCGACGTACGCGTCGTCCGTCGAGTCGTATCCGCGGTAGTTCATGTACCAGTACCAGACGGCGACCGCCGCGGCCGCGATGAATATGAGGGCGGGAATGACGACCCGTTTCTTTCGGTAGAGCGGCGTTCCGTTGACATCATTCTCGATAGCTTCGACGGCCGGCGAGGCTCCGGGGGACGGGGGTCCTCCCGCGGCGGGACCCGATGGTCCCTCTTTCCGTTTTTCGTTGTCCGGTGTCATGTCGTATCGACTCTCCTTTGTTCGGCGAATAATACCGTTATTATAATGTGGCGGCATACCGTGTTGCAAGACAAGCCGGATCGGGCTATCATGTGAGTTTCGAGGGAGCAGGCTATGGACGCGATCAGGGTTGAAGATTTGACGAAGCGCTTCAACGGCCTTACCGCCGTGGACCGAGTATCGTTTTCCGTCGCGGAAGGGGAGCTTTTCGGGCTTCTCGGCCCGAACGGCGCGGGTAAGACGACGACGATCAACATGCTCTCGACCCTTCTCAAGCCCACGTCGGGCCGCGCCGAGGTCGCGGGCTTCGACGTCTCCCGCAGCCGCGACAGCGTCCGCAAGTCCATCGGCATCGTTTTCCAGGAGCCGGCGCTCGACAGCAAGCTCACCGGGCGGGAGAACCTCGAGTTCCACGCGATGATGTACGGGATCGAGAAGGGGGAGCGCAGGCGCCGCATCGCCGACGTGCTGAACCTCGTCGAGCTCGCCGAGCGCGGCTCGGCCCTCGTCGAGACCTACTCGGGCGGAATGAAGAGACGCCTCGAGATCGCGCGGGGACTCATCCAGCGGCCGAAGGTGCTCTTCCTCGACGAGCCCACGCTCGGTCTCGACGCCCAGACGAGGCGCCTCATCTGGGATTACATCAAGAAGCTGAACACGGAAAGCCGGACGACGATCATCCTCACGACCCATTACATGGAAGAGGCGGATTACCTCTGCGAGCGGATCGCCATCATGGATCACGGGAGATTCGTCGCGCTCGACAGCCCCGCGAGGCTCAAGGATCTGCTCGGAGGGGACGTGGTCTGCCTCGAGGTCGAGGGCGACCCGGCGCCGCTTCTCGAGGAGATCAAGAGGCTCGACTGGATCACGAAATGGAGCCGGCACGATGCCATGCTCAATCTCACGATGGAGCGAGGGGAGCGGCGGATCCCCGAGCTCATCACGATGGCGCACGAGCGCGGGCTCACCGTGAGCGTCGTGCAGCTTCGCAAGCCGAGCCTCGAGGACGTCTTTCTCCATTACACGGGCCGGACGATTCGCGAGCAGGAAGCGGGCGCCGAGGAACGCAACAGAGCCATGATGGCGGGGCACCTGAGGAGGTAGCGGTGATCAGCTGGACGGCGGTGTACGTCATGTGGCTGCGGGAGATGAAGCGATTCACGCGGGCCAAGTCGCGGATCATCGGTTCGCTCGCCATGCCGCTTTTCTTCATGGCATTTCTCGGGCTCGGCTTCAGCCGCATGACCGTTCCCGGCGTATCGAGGGACGTCGATTACATTCGGTTCCTCGTTCCCGGCATCGTGGGCATGACGCTCCTTTTCTCCTCGACGATGCAGGGGCTCTCCGTCCTGTGGGACAAGGAATTCGGGTTTCTCAAGGAGATCATGGTCGCGCCGGTGAGCAGGCTCTCGCTCGTCCTCGGGAGAATCGCGGGCGGCATCACGACGGCAATGATCCAAAGCGCGATCATCCTCTCGGTCTCGATGCTTCTCGGGTTCCGGGCCTCGGGGGCGGCGTCGCTTCTTGTCGCCTTCGTCTTCATGCTGCTCATCGGGTTCACGTTCATCGGTCTCGGGCTCATCTTCGCCTCGAAGATGAAGGACATGCAGGGGTTCAGCATCGTCATGAACTTCATCATCTTTCCGCTCTTTTTCCTCTCGGGAGCCCTCTACCCGCTCGGCAATCTGCCCCGATACGTCAGGGTTCTCTCATACCTCGATCCGCTGACCTTCGGAATCGACGGGCTTCGCGGGTCGCTCATCAACGTCTCGACCCTGCCCGTCCTTCTCGATCTCGCGATCATGGTGGGTTTCTCGCTCGTCATGGTAGGTCTCGGGGCATACTTCTTCGAGAAGACCGAGAGCGCGTGAGAGGGTAGGAAGCAGGCTCTCTTCCCGATGAGGCAATTCACTGCGAAACGAGGGGCTCGATGCTCACCCGTCTCGCCTAGTGGCAGTAGTACCGCAAGATCGTGCCGTTATCCCCGACCGCGAAGACGTCCTTCGCCGAGCTTCCCCACAGACCGAAGAGGCCCTGCGTCGTCCGGCGCGACAGAATGGCCCACGCCGTTCCGTTGTAATGGAGAATCATCCCGGTTCCGCCCGCGGCGTAGACGTTGCTCGCGTCGGTTCCCAAGACGGCGGAGATGGGCTGCGGGGCCCCCATGTGCATTTCGGTCCACGCCGTCCCGTTGAAATGCACGATCGTGCCGTACTCTCCGACCGCGTAAACGTTCGTGCCGGAGGTTCCCCAGACGGCCAGCAGCGTGTAATTGGTCGGCTTCGGCACGAGAGACCAGCTCACGCCGTCATAATGGAGGATGAGCCCGTTCGCGCCGACGGCGAAGACATTGTCGTGCGCGGTTCCCCAGACGGCATGGAGGAGGCCCGTCGTCCCGCTCGAGAGGGTGTCCCATGTGGCACCGTCATAATGAATGATGGCGCCGCCCGCCCCGACGGCGAAGACGTCGTTTGATGCCCTTGCCCATACTCCCCTCAGGTCCCGGATCGTGCCGCTCGCCACGGGATCGCTCCACGCGGTCCCGTTGAAATGGAGCACGGTTCCCTGGTCCCCCACGGTGAAGACGTCGCTCCCCGAGCTCCCCGAGATCCCGCGTAGGCTTCTCGCCGTGGTACCGATCATCGGGCCCCAAGCGAGCCCGCCGCGGAAGAGCAGCAGCCCGTTGTTTCCGCACGCGAAGACCGAGCTCGCCGAGTTTCCCCACACGGAGTTGACCGCGGCCTTGATCGCCATGATCACCACGTTCCAATTAGTGCCGTCAAAATGAAAGATCGAGTTCGCGTCCCCGACCGCAAAGACGTTGTTCTGGCCCGATCCCCATATCCCATAGAATGGCTGCGTGCTGACGTTCGTCGAGTCCCAGACCGTGCCGTTATAGAACCAAATGGTGCCGTCCGTCGCCGCGATGTAGATGTCCTGCGAGGAATTGCCCCAGATGGCCGCCAGGTTCTCCTGCGCGCCGATGTCCGTGCCGATCCAGGTTCCGCTCGTATCGCTCGTCATCACCTGACCGTTGTCGCCGACGACGAATACTTGAACAGGCCCGGTGCCCCAGAGACCGCGGAGCGTCTCCGTGACCCCGGGAGTGTTCATGACGCTCCAGCTCGAGCCGTTGAAATGGACGATCGTGCCGAGCATTCCGGCGGCATAGACGTTGTTTCCCGAGGTGCCCCAGACGCAGTAGAGGTCGTTCGCGGTGTGACTCGTCATCACGCCCCACGCCGTGCCATTAAAATGGAGAATCGCGCCGTTTTCTCCGACGGCGAAAACGTTGTTGGCGGCGGTGCCCCAGACGGCGTTGAGGTCCGGTGTGCCCGGCACCGACATGAGAGCCCAAGCCGAGCCGTCGTAATGGATGATGGTGCCGTTGCCCCCGACGGCGAACACGCTGTTCGCCGCGGCGCCCCAAATCCCCGCGAGCGCATCGACCGTGGGGCTCGCTGCCAGCGTCCAGAACTGTCCGGAGTAGTGCATGATGACGCCGTCATCCCCGACGGCGAAGACGTTACTTGCCGAGCTTCCCCACACCGCCCGCAGCGGCAGCCCGCTCATCTCGAGATTCCAGTCGCACGACGGGTTTGACGCGGGCCCGGTCGATTTGCTGCCGCAGGAGGCCATGAGAGCGGCGAGCGCCATTATTGAAATGAAGAACGAGAGCCTTCTCGCCTTCTTCGCTACTTGCATCGCAGGCTCCTTTCCGGAAGAATTCTGAATCGTCCCCAGAGAATCAACCATGAGTGTCCCAAATTTCCCCGAGACGCCAGCCTCAAGGCTGGCCATTGAGACTACATCACATCGGAAGCCCCCGTCAACGCGAAATGCGCCGGCGTCGAGGGCTGACGAATTTTGTAGCACGGAAATTGCACCATGCATAGAATGCGCGGAAGTTGTGCAACCTGGTGACGAAAGGAAGGAGGTTGCCAGTGAAAAAGAGCCTTATTTTTCTCGCCTGCCTCGCGGCGACTCTCGCCCTCACCGGGATCGTTTTGGCACAGACCATTCCCGCGGGTGAGGCCGTGCAAGGCAAGTCGCAAGTGCCGACGAAGAAGAGAGTGCTCGGCACCGTTATGTCGGTCGATACGGTCGCCGATGTCATCGTTGTGAGATCAAAGGATGCCATCATAACGTTCGAAGTGAACGGATCGACCAAGATCATGGTGGATGGCAAGAGCAGCAAACTGGGGGACGTCCCGACCGACTCCAAAATCACCCTCCTCTACACGCGGCACGGGAACAAGAAGCTGGCTGTTTGGCTCATGGTGGAGAGACGGCA
>JBGPBA010000083.1:0-5837 GCA_041481005.1 Candidatus Krumholzibacteriia bacterium
CCCCCTCGGCATCCTTCGCCTTGAGTCCCTCAAGGCGCTCGATGGCAGCTTCCTTCGCCATCCGCTCCCCGACGACCTTGTCAAGCTCGCCCTGGTACACGTCGAGCCGCGAAAGAACACTGCGGCGCTGATCCTCAATGTCGATGATGCTCCACTGCTTGAGCACCTTTTCCTTGTTCGCCCGCCAGAACTCGAGCTCCTCCTTGAGGCGCTCGATCTCCCCGGAGAAGAAGTCCTCCATCTGCGGGGGCGTCCTGAAAGTCGTGTAGTACTGCTGGTACGCGGTCACGACCGCGTTGACCGCCGCCCCACAGAAGACGGGGTCCTCTGACGTATACGACACCCAGATCACGTTCGACGTCGTGACGACGCCCGCATTGAGCCGCGCGAGGTCGATCTTGCGCTCGGATCGGCGTCCGGCCGGCAGGAAGCGCGGCAGGAGCTCCTGCGCCTTATCGGCGACCACCTGCGACTTGACCATCTCGATCTGGGAGGCGATCTCCTCCTCCCAGTTCAGCGTACGCACGTTTCGGTCGAACACCCCCGGCGTCTCGCCGCGCTTGACGAGCACCTTCGCGGTCGACTCATAGACCGCCGGCTGCCGCATCGACAGGATTGCGACGACGATCAACGCCACGGCCACGATGCCGACGATGATCCACTTCCTTCGGAAGATCACCTCGAGGAAGTCCTTCACCGTCGATTCTTTGCGTACTTCAATCTGTTCCATTCGTTCCATCACGTCTCAGAGTGCGTTTGCAGTCCGCCGATAAAAGTCGTACAGCACCTTCTCGTTCGCGACCTGCCATCCCTTGATATAGAGATCCATCGGATTCATGAGAATCTTGGAGAGCATATCCGCGAAATCGGCCGCCTTTGCGACCCTCGACTTCGGCACGTAGACGATGTCGTTCGGCTCGAGCGGTATGTCGAGGTCAAACCGTCTGCCCTCGACGAGATCCTTGAAGTCGATCTGTATGCCGACAATGTGATTCGGCGCGATCCGGCGGATGACGAGAACACCGTTCTGCTTGCCCTTATCCGTCGGGCCTCTCCCCTGCGCGAGGAGGCCCAGCAGCGTAAGCCCGTGCGTGTATGGGTATCCTCCGCCGTTCGAGACCTCGCCGAGCACGTAGACCACCTGAGAGGTGAAGTCGCGCAAAATGACCGTGATGCTCGGGTCGACGATTATCTCCGCGTACTTCTCGGTGATAAGGCTGTCGAGGGCCGAAACGCGCATCCCCGATACCTTTACCTCCCCGACGTACGGAAGGGATATCTTGCCGTCGGGACGGACCTTGATGTCACGCTGATCGAGCGACGCGTTGTACAGGAAAGAGATGTCCATCTTGTCCCCATACCCGATGACGTACTCGTCGGGTATGGGCTGGCGCGGGATGCTGTCGAGAACGAGCTCCCCGCTCTCGACCTCGCCCTGGCGGTTGGAAAAGATCCGATTGCCGCCGGCGCAGCCCAATACAACGATAGCGGCCAGGAAGACCGCAATGCCGAGGTTCAAGGGTCGAATTGCCTTCACCTTAAGCACTTTACGCGAAAAAACCTGAATCACAACCCCTCTCTCCTAATATCCGCTCTTCTTTAAGGCTAGCAAGGTTGGACGCACTATGTCAAACACTATCAGTGCAAGATGCATGCCCGGGGTGGGCTCAATAGGCTCCCTTCCTGGCAATGACGGCCGGTACCGTCTTGAACATGATCTTGAGGTCCGTCGCCAAGCTCCGCTTCCGGACGTACTCGAGATCGAGGCGCATCCACTCTTGGAACCCGATATGGCTTCTTCCGGCGATCTGCCAGAAACATGTGATACCGGGCACCACATCGAGCCGCCTCTTTTGCCAGGGCAGGTACTGGGATACCTCTGAGGGGAGGTTCGGGCGGGGTCCGACGACGCTCATGTCTCCCAGGAGCACGTTGATGAGCTGCGGCAGTTCATCGAGACTCGAGCGCCGCAGGAAGCGTCCGACGTGGGTAATACGCGGGTCGTCCTTTATCTTGAAGACCGGTCCGTCGACGCCGCTCAAGGGCCTGAGCGATCCGATGACGTTCTCGGCGCCGCTGACCATCGAACGAAACTTGTAGAAGCTGAATGTCTTCCCGTTCTTCCCCACCCTCTTTTGGCTGAAGAATATGGGCCCGGGTGAATCGAGCAGGATGAGGAGGGTGACAACGGGAATAATGGGGAGAAAGAGAATGAGCAGAAAGAGCGCCACGCTTATGTCGACGACGCGCTTCATCACGGCGTAGGTCCGGCTTTCCCGAACGCCTTGAAGCTCAATGATGCTCGCGACCTGCTCTTTGTTGCACAACACCGCTTCCTGAAGTTCGGGGGATCCAGCCATTGGTGCGCCTCCACGGAAGAGAACCCCGGCCTACCGCTCGCCCGTACATGAAAAAACGTTTGCCACAAAATGTCACTTCAAGATCGGGAGCGGTACGGTCTTTAGGCTTGAAGTAGACTCTCTATAGCAAACGCTCTGTAGGATCCTCCTATTACAAGAATATTCTAGCACACAGTACGCCCTGTTGTCAATCATATAAACGCCGACGAGGGGGCCCGCACCTCACGAACCGGCTCGACGGGTCGCGGCGACGCGGCGGATGTCACGAGAGAAGGAACGAATAGAGGAGCGGGATGAGGACTTCGTGCTGCCCCGTGATAGCGAGCGCTTTTCCCCCGAAGCTCGCGGGGCGATCGAGAACGTTCTCGCGCGGCCGGTAATGCTGGATCATGTCCATGTTGCACACGGTGAGGCGGTCGAACGGAGCGCCGAGGTTTCGCGCGACGCTGAAAGCCTTCAAGAAGACCTCGGGGAGGATCACTGCCGATCCGACGTTCAGCGCAACGCCTCCCGAGCGCCCGAGCGACTCGACGCGCTTCGCGAATATGCGAAAATCGCGCGCGGACAGCTCGCCCCAGCTGGCCCCGTCGAACCCGGGATGCTGGTGGAGCGTGTCGGTGCCGATGGCGACGTGCACCGTCGCGGGAACGCCGAATCGATACGCCTCGGAGAGAATGCTGCATTCCCGATGCGGCGCGCGGCTGTCGAGAAGCCATCGCCCGAGCGACTCTCCGAGACCGAGCCCCTGTGAGCGCCCGGACGACACGGCCGCGAAGCACCCCTCGGCCGTTTCCCGCGCAAAGCCGAAGACGCCGCGCTCGAGCCCGGCCCGCACGTCCTCGGAGGTCTCGCCGAATGAGGCGATCTCGAAGTCGTGGATCGCGCCGGCCCCGTTCAGCGCCAGCGCCGTGACGTATCTCTTCCGCATGAGCTCGATGACGTACCGGGAGAGCCCGCATTTGATGACGTGGGCACCCATCATCCACACGATCTCGTGCTCCTTCCCCGCCGCGGCGCGCCGGATCGAGGACGCGAGCTCGTTCAGGCTCCTCACGCCGAGATGGTCGGGGAGCGACCCGCGCCACCGCGCGAACGCCTTCCCGCCCTTGACCGGGTCGCTGAATTCTTCCACGGTCACCTTGCTTGAGCGTTCATGTATGGAGATTGTCCGTACGCGAGAGAGCTCGATCTCTTCGTAGTTACTTGCCACCGGTCGGGCCAACCTTTCCCGGACCCAGCTCCCGCATCTCGGGGGTGAGCGTGTATTCCTTGAGGACCGCTTCGAACGCGCCGATGACGACCTTCGACCGTAGAATCACGGGCATTTTGACCCTATCATCGGTGAACCATATTGTCAACTTTCCCTTGTTCTGGAAGATCGTCGCCGTCTCGAGCACCGGCTCCGCGACGAGACAATCGAACGTTCCCGCGGGAACCTTGACGCGCTCGCGCCGCAGGATCTTCACGTAGATCGGATAGTTCTTGCCGCCGGTATGGTTCGGCAAGGTCACCGCCATCCCGACGTCCAGCGGGAGCGTGCGCATGTAGTACACGGCGCTCAAGAAATCCTGCGTGTTCGGAGGAATCGGAACCTTCTTGTCGGGATAGACGGCGAAGTGACGCTTCTGATCGAACTCGACCTTCTCGTCGTGGCTGAATTTCCCCTCCCGCAGGTGCTTCTCGAAGCGGATCGAGAAGAGGTTGTCGTAGTCCATGAAGGAATCAACGCGGTCCCTCACCTTGTAAATCAGGTCGAAGGTACTATTCGTCCGCGCGGTCGACGAAATGTGATACGCGCGAGCACTGTCGAGGACCGCGATGTTCCGGATCTCGAGCGACGCGTCCCCTGCATATATCAACCCGTACTGAATGGCGAAGACCAGAATCTCCCCCTCACCGAAGGGAACCTCCTGGGGAAGGAGATTGACCACCTTGAACCCTTCGATCTGGGACTCCGGCGCCGCAGTCTGCCCCTTGTTCCCGCCGTCATCGGCTTGGACGGCCGCCGCCGCGGAACCGTCTCCCGATGGCGACGATTGACCACAAAACGGGACAAAAAGCGCCACGAGAAAGAGAGCGACCGCAGCGACGACACTTAACAAATTACATTTAGCAAGACTCATAATAGCCTATTCTCAAAGAAGCTACAAAACTAAAGGCTAGAGGCTCGTCTTTTGCCAAACCCTGCCCTTCCTTATGCTAGAGCAATTGTCATGCACTCTCCATGGAAATTATGCCTCTTGTGCTCCCCTGCGGCCCTCGAGAACGCGCCGATAGACTTGAAGGGTATTCTCGACCGTGACTCCCACGTCGAAGGCGGCGGCGCGTCGCAGAGCGGCTTCGCCCATGGCCCGGCGCAGGGGCTCATCCTCGATGACCCGGAGGAGCGCCTGGGCGAGCCGCCGGGGATCGTCGCGCGGAACGAGGATGCCGCACCCGGGCGTCACAGCCTCCGGTATGCCCCCGACGTCGCTCGCGACGACGGGCAGCCCCGCCGCCAATGCGGCCAGGATGGCCGTGGAGAGCCCCTCCTCGCGGGAAGGAAGGACGAATACCTTGAAGAGCGGCAGCAGCCGCTCGAGAGGGGTGCTTTGCCGCGTCAGCACGACCTTTCCCGCGAACACGCGGGACGATACGGCACGCGCGAGCGCTCCCTCGAGCCGCCCTTCGCCGACGAGGACGAATCTGACCTCGGGGTGTCTCTCGAGAACGAGCGCCGCGGCCTCCACGAGGGTCGGATGTCCCTTCTCTCTTTCGAAAGCGCCGACCGTCCCGATGATGAAACTCGCGCGTGCGATGCCCCACCCGTCAAGGAGCGTTCGATCCCCCTCGGCGCCCGCGAACCGCGCCACCTCCACGCCGCTCGGCACGATCGTCATCTTCGAGCGCGGAATTCCGAGGGCGCCGAGGCTCCTCGCCGCGGCTTCCGAGATCGGCAGATAGTGGACGACCCCCGTGCGGTACTTGAGAACGGAGAGCGGGTCCGCCTTCACACGAAACGCGACCCGGCGGCTCACGACGAGCGGGGGAGCGCCGTGCAGCAGGCCGCGCGCGATCCAGAGGTGCGTATGGGCCGTTGAGGTCTGCGCATGGAGAATGTCGGGCTTCCACCGGGCGATGAGAGCGGCGAGCGCGGGCGGGCTGAGAAGGGGAATCGGCTCGAATCGAAACGCCTCGCACGGCACCCGGCCCGAGGCCTTCGCGAAGAGGGCGCCCCCGCTTCGGGCCGCGATCACAACCTCGCAGTCGAGGCGCCCGAGCCCCTCGGCGAGGGAGAGCGTCTGGATCTCCCCGCCGCGCAGCCGACGTTCGCTATTGGCGAGAAGCACCCTCACAGAAGGCCCGCCTCCTCGAAGATCGCGGCGAGCTTCTCCGCGATTCGCCGCGAGTTGAATTCGGCGCGCGATCGAGCGCCGTAGCTTCATTGACTTTGCAGATCAGGCACCAAGCGGCCGTCACGTGCACGAATACGACGCG
>JBGPBA010000084.1:0-5825 GCA_041481005.1 Candidatus Krumholzibacteriia bacterium
AACGAGCCCGCCGCCGCGAAATGGCCGTTCACCCGGTGATGGAGCGAGAGGTGCTCGTACTGGGTGTCGAGGATCCACTGGGCGTGAATCGCCCCGAGGCCGGTTCCATCCATCCAGCCGATCAAGGCGGGGTTCGCGATCCAGTCGAACGGATCGCCGGGCAACGCCGCCTTGACCTCTCCCATGGCGATCGATTTCGGTCCGAGGGAGAGAGTGAGGTACGCCGCGCCCGTCGTGCCCGGGCCCTCGAACGCGGCGGCCGTCCACGGCATGAGGAGCACGGCGAGTGCTCCCCACGCCATGGAGGCGAGTACGGTTAAACTCGAGACGCGTCTCATAATCCCCACCGCCGCGTTACCGGACGATCATCAGGGGCCGCTTGTCGACGACGGTTCCCTTGACGTCCTTGATGATGGCGTAATAGACGCCGCTCATGACCGGGCTTCCCTGTCGGTTCTTGCCGTCCCAGGTTTTGGCCGTATTGGCGCCGACATCAATATTGAACACCTCGGCGCCCGTCCCGTTGACGATCGACACCGAACCGCTCACGGGGAGGCCATTGAGGTTCATCAAGCCCGCCGACGGGTGGTACGGGACCGGGTAGATGCTCGGGCTGGGCGAGGAAACCGGCGCCGGAGCTTCGTGATAACTCGTCATCGTATCGGATGCGGAGATCGTCATGTTGTCCAAACTGTCGTACGCGACCGCGCGCATCGTGTACAACTGGGGGACGAGCAGGTGATCGATCAGGGACGTGTGTGTCGTTCCCCTGAGCGTGTTCCATGCGCTCATCGAATCGAGTGTCGCGTCCCGGTCGTACTGGATGAACCCGGTCGTTCGTGCGAGCGTGGCCCAGCCGATGTTGTACGAGCTCTCGGCGAGTCGCGTCTTGACCGCGATCTTGCAGTTGTTCTTGTCATTCGCGGTCGCGGTCTGGCTGATTGTCCTCCCGGACACCGGCCTCGAGAGCGGACTTCTTCCGCCCACGCTGCTCTTCGCAACGAGACGGTAATAGTATCTCGTACCCTTTACCACGCCGTTGTCGGTGTAGCTGGTAGTGGTGCCGTTCACGCTGTCGATCGGCGCGTACGCGGCGAGATTCGCGGGATCCACGTTGGTCGATCGATAGATGACGTAGCCCGAGATGTTCGGCTCGGGGTTCGGCGTCCAGGTGATGAGGTAGCTGGTGGCTTCCTGAGCTAGAAGGGGAATCGCGGAGAAGGCGAGGAGCATGAAGATCAGTGTTGCGACTGCTTTTCTGTTGACCATGATCTTTCTCCTATGTGTCTTGGCTGCCCACGAGAACAAGGATGCTTTGTTTTTTCAGTCACGTTTCAAAATGATACCTCGGCCATTGCAATTCGAAACGCGCTCGTCCGAGCTCCTTTCTTCCGAAAGCGACTGTTGGTTCCCCTCACGTGCTTCCCGTCCTTTCCGCTTGTTGCCCGTTGAGTCGAATCGGTTCGCAAGAGTCCTCTCGACGGGCAGCGCGCGGTGTTGTGTTTCTCATACGAATACTGGCTGGCAATGGCAAGTGCAATTTCCCGGCCAGAGTCGGGAATCCGGCCGTGATTCGTCCTAACGCGTTGCCAAGGGGGGAAATGCCCGTCGTGAGATTTTTTCCGCACGGGGCGCGTACGTCGCGGCCCGGCGAACGATTTGGCGGCTGCCCCCGTCGAGCAGGGCGGGCGCGAGGTCCTCGACGGCCCGGCGGCCGCGCTCCGGGGGACGAACCGTAGAATGAGGAGAAGGGCCTACACGGGCGGGATCCTGCCGGCGACCTTTCCGCGGCGCCCCAGCTTCCGCAGAGCCCGCATGAAGAGGTCAAACATCGATTTCATTGAAGGATATGGGTCCAACCGGCTGAAGACGGCATAGGTATCGTAGCTCCAGAGCCGGGAGAGCCAGGGGAGCCAGCCCACGCCGGCCGTCTTCCGGTAGAGCCGCATCCATTCGAAGTCGCGGAAGGGGTCGTACCATGTCACCATCGCCGGGTACTCGCGCGCGGGCGCGACCTCGCGTCCGAGGCTGTCGAGATAGTAGATATACGGCAGGTCGATGCCGTATTTCACGAGGTAGCAGTCATTGATACCGATCCTGCAGTTGATCTCGATGACCTTGAATCGGCCGTCCCGCGGATCGCATTTGAAATCGATCCCCGCGGGGCCGCGATAGTCGAAACGATCGAGTATCGAGTCGCCCCGCTCGAGCAGTTCCGGAACGTGGACCGAACGCAGCAGCGTTTCGGAGCCGAGGCAATCGGGGAGTGTCCTGATCTTCTGGCCGATGTATGACGTCGCGATTCTCCCGAGACGATCGCGATACCCCACGTAGTAGTAGTGCCGCTCGCTCGCGCCGGGGATGAACTCCTGAACGACGAAGTCGGAGATGGAGCTCAGCACGCGGATCGCTCGGGCCGCCTGCTCGGCGTTCTCCGCCGTCAGGACGAGCTGCCCGTCGCCCAGGTACGATCGCACGACCGGCTGGTCGAGCCAATCCTGCTTGTACCTCGGCTTGATAATGCAGGGGAAATCGAGCGAGTCGAGCGGAAGCGGCGCGCTCGACCCCTTTCGCACGGCGAGCGTTCTCGGGTGATCGATTCCCAGGCTCGTCAGAAGCTCCGACGCCGCCGTCTTATCGAGGAGCGCGCGCACGATCTCGACGGGCGGCTCCGGAAACGCGAAGTGCGGCGCGAGAGCGCCGCCGTGCTCCGAGAGAAAGCTGACGTGTTCGTCGGCGAGGGGATAGAGGACGACGCGCGTTCCCAGGCGCCGCGCGAACGAGACGAGGAAGTCCCCGAGCTCCTCGCCGCCCCGCGGCGCGTCGATCGTCTTGATGTACCGCGAATGCGTCCCCACTTCGGGCGCGGGGTCGATCCCGTACACCGGTATGCCTTTCCGGCCGAGGCTCTGCGCGACCTGCAGACTGGAGTAGTACAGTCCGAGGAGCAGGGCCGGTTCTTGCGAGCTTCTCTTCATCGTGCGGCGCTCCGGCGGTGAAACGGCTTCCCGGCCTTGCCGGCCAGACGCGCGATCATCCTTCGGATGACGCGGGGCGAGCAGAGGTTCCCGAGCGCGTATCGGTTTCTCGACGTTTTGAACACATTCAGATTCGTCCATATCCAGTCGTCGAACATGCGCCCGGCCGTTGCGGGATCATACACCGCGTAAGCGGCGGAAAGCGCGTCTATCTTTTGGCGGACCGCGGCGGCTTCGGAGCCGGCGAGCGGTTCCGTCTGCAGACCCGCCGTGATCCGAGCCGGAATGACGTCGACCGCTTCAACCCCGCGCTTCGACAGGTCGATTCTCAGAACGCAGGTGTCCCTGCCGGCTTCGTCGAACACGAAATCGCCGAGGCTGTACGCGATGATCCCCCGGCGGTAGCGCTCGATCCCTTGCAGGAGGTGGGGATGATGGCCCACGATGGCGTGCGCCCCCCGGTCGATCATCTCCCGCGCGTACTCCATCTGAAACGGCACGGGATACTCGGTGAAATCGAGTCCCCAGTGCATCGACACGACGACGATGTCCGAGCGCCGCCGCACCCGCGCGATCTCGCGCGCCGCCCGGCGCCTGTCGAAGAGCGCCACGCCGGCCGCCCTCCGCGAGGCCGGGCGCGTGTCGACGTTGACGAAGGCGTCGTACGCGAGAAACGCGATCGTGACCCCGTTGCGCTCCAGCACGACCTCTCGGTGCGCTTCGGCCGAACCGCTCCCGGCCCCGGCGCACGCGATGCCGTGCTCGCGCAGGATCCGGACGGTATCGAGAAGCGCATGCTCTCCATAGTCGTTCATATGATTGTTGGCGAGGGAGACGACGTCGAAGCCGAAGAACTTCAGGCCCTGTGCCGCTTCGGGCGCCGCCCTGAAGGTGATGTGCGGGTCCTGCTTCCCGGACGCGGACCCGCGCACCGAGAGAGGCGTCTCGAGGTTTCCGAAAATGACGTCGGCGTGCTCGACGACGGGCCGAATCTTCTCAAAGGGATAGCTTGGGCCGCGGGATCGGATCATCTCCCCCGTCCCGCGATTGCCGGAGAGCATCACGTCTCCGACCGCCATGAGACACACGGAATCGTTCATTGTTCGGACGCTCGTTCGAGCGATTCTTCCTTCCGTAAGATACGGCGCGGCCGGTCGTATTCCGCTCGGAACTGTAGTCGATAACGACGATTCCTGCAAGCTTCATGCGGCTTCCCGGGACGGCCGCGCGCGCGTTCTTCCGAGATCCCTTGATGGGCGAAATTCCGACGAAGGGCTCGCGGAGCACTCCGGCGCCGGGGGAAAATGCGCAGTCCGACGGGCCCCGCATGGCGCGAATGCCGCACTGCGCTGCTTCGAAGGAGGCAAAGCGCCGGGTTATCCGGTCCGCATCCGGGGGTGGGCCCGAACGGAGAATCGTCCCGCCCGCGCTTGCATAATAAAGGCCACAAGCCGCCGTATCGGCTGCCTGTGCATGACCGCGATCGCGCTTTCGGCGGGAGATTCTCCGTGTTTCTTCTCTTCATCGTGTGTAACACCTCGTAGGTGCGTCACTTATGAAGCGCCACCGGCGCGGACATGGCACGAGGTATGCACTCATAGCAGCTACAATTGGTGGTATTCTGCCATGGTTCATGGTATGCATTACCAAATATAAGGAAGACTCACGCGATGTCGGCGTGGGCCCAAAGTCATTCGTCAATGAAAGGCTCCTATGCGGGCTTGCTTGGTAATCACCATAGATGTGGAGGAGGATTCGTGGGATCGGTTCCAGGAGGCCGATGATTCACTCGAGAACATCAGCCGGATTCCCATGCTCCAGGCTCTGTTCGATCGCTACGGAGCGGTCCCGACCTACCTTGTGACCTATCCCGTCGTCGTCAATCGCCTCGCGATGGGTCTTCTTCGGGACATCTACGACAAAGGCCGCTGCGAGATCGGCGCTCACTGCCATCCGTGGAACACCCCGCCGGTGCGGGAGGCGTCGTCTTTCCAGAATACGTATCTGTGCAATCTGCCCGCCGACCTGGTCCGCGAGAAAATAGGGACGCTCACGAACGCCCTGCGGGATCGCCTCGGAGCCCAGCCGGCGAGCTTTCGCGCGGGGCGGTGGGGTTTCGGTTCGGACGTTGCGGCGGCGATACGCGAATTCGGGTATCAGATTGACAGCTCCGTCACGCCCTACTGGGATTGGCGCGAGTTCGGCGGACCGGATTTTTCCGATGCTCCGTCGGCTCCGTACCTCTTCGACCCGGAGAACGTCCTCGAGATGAAGCCGCGTGGAGGGTTGATGGAGATCCCGCCGACGATCGGATTCCTTCGGGACGATTTCGCGCGCGCGGCGCGGCTCCGGCGCCGCATCACGCGCAGCCGGGTGGCGCGGCTCCACCTCATGGGGATGTTGGATCGTCTGAGAGTGCTGTCATTTCGATGGCTCACGCCCGAGCTGTGGAACGGCGCCGAAATGGTGGCCCTGGCGAAGTCGTTCCTGAGAAACGGCGGCTCGGTGCTCAACATGTCCTTCCATTCGGTCACGCTTCTGCCGGGCAAGAGCGAGTACGTGCAGGAGGAGTCCCAGGTGCCCATTTTCCTCTCGCACATCGAGACGGTGCTCTCGTTCGCGGCCGAGAACGGCATCCAATTCTCCTCGCTCCAGGCCGCCGGCGCCGCGCTGCGGCCGCTCCTCTAAGGCGACACCCGGAGTTTCCCGCGTCCGCTCGAAGGGCTGCTCCTTCGTCATCGCGATTGCGCGAAGAAACGTGTGCTCGTTCAAATGGGGATCTTGAAGTACTGCCGCTCTCTCTTGCTGAGGAGGGTGAAGATCGTCACGACGAAGAAGACGAGCCCG
>JBGPBA010000085.1:0-5793 GCA_041481005.1 Candidatus Krumholzibacteriia bacterium
ACATGCGTCCGGCCGCGGCATAGCATTCGCCCACAAGATATCTTCGGGTGCTCGTCAGGAGCCGAAAAGGGAAGAGGGTGCGAATCCCTCACGGACCCGCCACTGTGAATGGCGAGCCTGCCGCCCGTTACCACTGACGCATCGGCGTCGGGAAGGGGGCGGCAGGCGATTGAGCCACAAGTCAGGAGACCTGCCCGGAGAATAGATGTTCACCGAGCCTCTTCGAGGAGCGAGAGGAAGGGCGGCGAAGCTCCCTCCGAGATTCCCCGAAAGGGTCGGAGGGTTTTCCGTTTGAGCCCCCCACCCAACCTTGCTCTCCCCGCGGAGGCCCGGAACGCACGGGCGTCCGAGAGATGGAGGGTCCAATGTCGTTATCGAGGTCAGTAACGGCGTGCCTCACGGTCTGTGTCTGCGTGGTCGGGGCCGCGCGCGCGGCGGAGGACAATCAAGCCGCGGATAAGAAGCTCTACTCCACACCCGAGATCGTCGTCACCGCATCCCGCATCGAGTGGCCGGTCGACAAGACGGCGAGCTTCGTCACCGTCATATCGAAAGACTATATCCAGAGGCAGCACGCCGAGTCGGTGAGCGAGCTTCTGCGCTCCGTCGTCGGGCTGAGCGTCGTTCAGTCGGGGAGCAAGGGAAAGGCGGCGAGCCTCTTCATACGAGGCGCCAACAGCAACCACTGCCTCGTCATGGTGGACGGCGTCCCGCTCAACGACCCCGGCACCGGGGCGTTCGACTTCTCCGACCTTTCCGCGACGGCGATCGAGCGGATCGAGATTGTCCGCGGGCCGAACGGGATTCTCTACGGCTCGAACGCGATCGGCGGGGTCATCAACATCATCACGGGCGCGAAAGCGGGCGGCTCAAGCCGGAGCGTCTCGCTGGCGGGAGGCTCATTCGGGAGCGCCGAGGGGGCGGTCGATCTCTCCGGCGGTGACGCCTCAACGAGCTACTCAGGCTCTCTCTCGGGTGCGAGGAGCGACGGCACCCTGGGAAATGATTTTTACCGAAACGCGTCTTTCGCCGGCTCCGTCTCGCACAGCCTGACCGCCACGACAAAGGCCTCCCTCAACCTCAGGTACGGCTGGGCGGACAACGGCCTGCACGGATCTCGCTTCGCGCCGGACCCGAACGCCGAGCAAAAGGGCGACCATCTCCTCGCGGCGGCCGCCTTTCAGCAATTCGTCACCGAGAAATGGAACTACTCGCTGAGGGTCTCGCACTTCGACCGCGACATCACCTTCGACGACCCGCTCGACGAGCTCGACTCCGGCCCCTTCGCCGGGGATGCCCACCAGGAGATCGACTCGCGCGTCGAGAACGTCGCGCTGCAGAACAATCTGCACTTCGGGAGGAGCCTCTGGGTGATCTCGGGCGCCGAGTGGAAGGAGGAGCGGACGACGAACAAGGGCCGCTTCCCCTTCGGCTCGACCGACTTCGACAGCCGAATCAGAAACACGAGCGTCTTCGCGAACGGGATCGTCGATATCCGAAGGCTTCCGACGGCGTCCGCCGGCGTCCGCCTCGACGAGCACAGCGAGTTCGGCTCGGTGGCGACGTATAAATGCTCGCTCTCCTACCCGATCCCGCGAACGGGCGCCTCGATCAAGGTGTCGATCGGCACCGGGTTCCGCGCGCCGAGCCTAAACGAGCTCTACTACCCCGGTTACGGCAATCCGAGCCTTTCCCCCGAGCGGACGACGGGATGGGATTGCGGCGTGCGCCAGGAGCTCCGGCGAGGAAGCGTCTCCTTCGAGGTTGCCTATTTCCACAACGAGTACCGCAACATGATCTCCTACAACCCCGTCACGTACCTCGCCGACAACATCGGGAAAGCGCTGAGCGAAGGGGTGGAATGCACGACGACATTCAGGCCGCTCGCCTCAATCGGGATCGAAGGCTTCTACACCTTCACGCGGACGGAGGATCTCGCGACCGGCAAAGAGCTGCTGCGGCGTCCCCGCCACAGCGGCGGGCTGAGCCTCTCCTACCACGGGGGCTCCCTCGACGCGGCCCTCTCGGCCGCCCTCGTCGGAGCGCGGCTCGACAATGATTTCGGCGGCCCCCGCGGCGAGTTCTTCAACGCGAGATATTCGCGCCTCGACGCGACCGTTACGTATCGTGTGAGCGGCTCCCGGCAGCTCTTCTGCAAGGCCGGAAACCTGACGGACGAGCGCTACGACGAGGTCGCGGGCTACCCGGCGCCCCGCGTCAACTTCATGGCCGGGACGAAGCTGGAATTCTAGCTGACCCTGTGGTATGATGGGGCATCGAAGAAAGGGGGCCTCACATGGCAGTTGCACGCGTGACCGAAATCGTTTCATCCTCTCCGAAGGGCTGGGAAGAAGCCGCGACGGAAGGCTTCAAGCGCGCGAGTAAGACGCTGAGAGGAATCACCGGTTTCGAGGTCGTCAAGCAGACGGCGCACGTCGAGAACGGCAAGATCGTGGAGTTCCGCGTGACGATGCGCATGATATTCGTTCTGGAAGAGTAACCCTGACTCGTTCCGGTTTGACGCATGACGGCGAGCCGACCCCTCGCGCCTCGGTCGGCTCGCCGCGCGCGTTTTGCGCCCCCTCACATCTGCGACCTGTAATCCTCCGCCCGGTGCCGAACGATGGTGCCCTCGATCATGTAGATCACGTCCTCGGCGATGTTCGTCGCGTGGTTGGCGATGCGCTCGAGGTGCCGCGAGCACGAGAGGAGATGGATGAAGCTCTCGAGCTGGTCGGGCCTTCTCCGAATCGCGTCCTGAATCTCGCCGTACATCTGCCGGTTCATCGCGTCGATCTCGTCGTCGGCGGCGAGAACCTCGTACGCGAGCCGCGAATCCTGCTTCATGAGCGAATCGAGGCTCTTCTTCATCATCACCTTCGTCTTCTCGGCCATGAGCGGAAGGTCGAGCGGAACACCGGGCTTCTCCTGCGTCGCGAGGAACATGGCGCGCTCGGCGATGTTGACCGCGAGATCCCCCATTCGCTCGAGGTCGTTATTGATCTTCATAATAGCGATGATGAAGCGCAGGTCGATGGCGACCGGCTGATGCAGGGCGAGCACCTTGAGGCACTCCTCCTCGATCGCTACCTCCGTTTCGTCGATGCGCAGGTCGCTCTTGATCACCTCGTCGGCGAGGGTCGAGCTGCGCTCGGTGAGCGCCTGCACCGCCTTGTAGACGTTGTCCTCGACCGTTGCGCTGAGCGCCAGGATCTGCTTCTTGAGGTTTTCGATCTCTCGTTCGAGATGCTTGGGCACCGCTCACACCGTCCTTCCAGGGGCGTCATCCGAATCGCCCCGTGATGTAGTCCTCGGTCGCCTTCTCCCGCGGCTTCGTGAATATCTCGTCGGTGTTGCCGAATTCTATCAGACGGCCCTCGTAGAAGAAAGCGGTCATGTCGGAAATGCGCGCCGCCTGCTGCATGTTGTGCGTGACGACGATGATCGTGTAGTCGCCCCTGAGCTCTCCGATGAGGTCCTCGATCCGAGCGGTCGAGCGCGGGTCGAGGGCGGAGGCGGGCTCATCCATGAGGAGTATCTTCGGATTGATGGCGATGGCCCGGGCGATGCAGAGGCGCTGCTGCTGACCGCCCGACAGCCCCAGCGCGCTTTCGCCGAGCCTATCACTCACCTCGTCGAAGAGGGCCGCCCGCCTGAGGCTCCGCTCGACGATCTCGGCGAGGGTGCCCTGGTCGCTCAAGCCGTGGATCCGCGGCCCGAAGGCGACGTTGTCGAACACGCTCTTGGGGAAGGGATTCGGCTTCTGGAACACCATCCCGACCGTCTTTCTGAGCGCGACGACGTCGACGTCGGGGGCATAGAGGTCCTGGCCCTCGAGGCCGAGGACGCCGCTCGTGCTGCATCCCGGGATGAGGTCGTTCATCCGGTTGATGGCGCGCAGGTAGGTGCTCTTCCCACAGCCGCTCGGGCCGATAATGGCGGTGACCTTGCCGGCCTGGATATCGAAGGTCACGCGATCGACCGCGGCTTTTGAACCGTAGAAGACCGAGAACTCCTTCGCCCGAATGAGGGGCGCGCTTGTCTCCTGCCGCTCGGTCGCCCGGAGCCGCGGCGCGGGCCGGGCGAGGGGGGCGCTGAAATCCGCACTTCTGTTCTCCACGTGTTCCTCCGAATTGGTCGTGTCCATCGTATCGATGCTCCTATCCCCTCAACTTTTTCGATATGCGGGCGCGTATGATAATGGCGGTCAGGTTCAAGACCAGCACGAGCGCCACGAGCGTGAGAACCATACCGTACTGGACATGCCGTATCTCGTCGACCGCCTGGTGCTCGGTCGCGAGGTTGTAAATGTTCCACGGAAGCGCGGGAGTCGGCTGGGTGAGAGTCTGCCAGAAAGCGAGCGGCCTGCCGACGCTCACCGCGGCGGTGAAGATGATGGGGGCCGTCTCCCCGGCGGCCCTCCCCATGCTGATGATGATGCTCGTGAGAATGCCGGGGAGGGCGGCCGGGAGAATAACCGTGAGAATCGTCCGCCACTTCGACGCGCCGAGGCTCATCGACGCCTCCTTGTACGTCCGCGGGACCGCCTTGATCGCCTCCTCGGAGGCGCGGATCACCGTCGGAAGAACGAGGACCGCGAGCGTGAGCGAGCCCGCCAGCACGCTCTTCGACTGAGACACCTTCATCGTGTTGATGAAGAACGCGAGCCCGAAGAGCCCGAAAACGATGCTCGGCACGCCGGCGAGCGAGCTGATGCAGGTGCGAAGAAAGCTCACCGCATGTCCCTCCCCCGAGTACTCGGCGAGGTAGATCGCCGTGACGATCCCGAGGGGGATCGCGAAAAGCATCGCGCCGATGGCGAGGTAGAGCGTCCCGAGCATCTCGGGCCAGATGCCGCCGAAGAAATGGGAGTCGTACGACTCGTCGAAGAGAAATCGCCAGTAGAGGGTGAGGCGCGGCCGCAGCATGTCTCGCGCGCCGCGTTCGAGAAACCCGAAGATCGGCTCGAGCGTCGTGCCCTTGAATTTCGCCACCCGAGCCTTCAGTATCTTCTTCCCCATCTGCGTCGAATCGGAGTAGTCGTACTCCTCGACAAAGAGAATATCGTTCAGCTTCACCTTGGCGCGGTCCCAGCGCGTCTGCCCGTATTGCTGGCGCAGGAGCACGGGCTCCGGCGCGCCCGGCGCGGGCCCGAGGAGCTCGACCACGAGCGATTTGACGTCCTTGAATTCGCTCCCGTATTGCCTTCGGAAATCGGAGCCGGCCGTATCGAGCTGGGCCTCAAAGCGTGCGATGATGTCGTACAGGGGCTTCCGCGAGGCCTCGGTCCGGGCCGCCTCGGCCTCGATCGATGCACGGTTCCCGCGATCGAACTTGTCAAGCATGAGCTCGCGGAACTCGACCGTGCCGCGGAAGATGAAGGCCCCCGAGCCTTTGACGAATATCGGGCCGAGGAGAACGACGAGCGAGAGCGCCATAAGCACGATGGAGAGCACGCTGACGAAGGAGAAAGAGCGGTTGAAGAGCTTGCGAGTCCCGAGCTCCACGGCGCTCACCCCCTCATCTTTCGCGAACGGCGCACCACATACTCGCTCACGAGATTCATGACGAACGCGAACGCGAGGAGGCACAGCGCCATGGCGAAGAGCACGTGGTAGCGCGCCGAGCCCGTGACCTGGTCGGCCTCACCCATGTCCCCGGCGATCGTGGCGGTGAGCGTGCGGACCGGCTGGAGCAGGTTGAACCACGGCGACGGAATCCTCGCCGCGTTCCCCGAGGCCATCCACACGACCATCGTCTCCCCGACGGCCCGCATGACGCCGAGGATCACGG
>JBGPBA010000086.1:0-5787 GCA_041481005.1 Candidatus Krumholzibacteriia bacterium
CACCACGGGTTCATCTGCGCCAACGCCGGCGTCGACCTGTCCAATGTCTCCGGTGGCGATGTGGCGGCACTTCTTCCCGTCGACCCCGACGCGTCGGCTCGACGCATCCGCGCGGGCCTCGCGGATCGAACCGGGCTCGAGCTCATCGGCCCCTTCCGGGCCGCGCATCCCGACCTGCGCTGCGTCGTCATGACCGCGTTCGCTTCACTCGAGAGCACGATCGAGGCGCTCAGGCTCGGCGCGTTCGACTACATCCTCAAGCCGTTCGACCTCCTCAAGATCGGCGAGGTCGTCGACGCGGCGAGCAACGACGCGCGCGTGAAGCGGGAGAACGGGCGCGTCGTCGAGCAGCTCGAGCGGGCGAACCGCGAGCTCGAAGAGAGCAAGGAGGCGCTCAACCACGAGCTGCTGCGCATCAACGGCGAGCTCGCCGAGGCGAACGAATCGCTCAAGAAGCACGTCACCAGGCTCCGCATGCTCTATCAGATGGGACGCGATATCAGCTCGAACGAGAACTGGAGCGACGCGCTCGACAGGTTTCTCATGGCGCTCGTGAAGTACATCGAGGCCGAGGGCGCGGGGCTCTTGCTGTTCAGCAACAACGAGCGCACACTCAAGGTGCGCACCGCCTACCAGCTCGAGGAAGAACTCCTCGCCCGCGCCGTGGCCGCCCTGTCGGTGGCCCAGCAGCGCGACGTCCTTCCGTTCGAAATCTTCAGCCTCGAGAGCTGTTCGGGAGACGCCGTGCGGACGTGCCTCGAGATGGCGGCGCCCTGGCGGCTCACCGCGGCACCCCTTCTCTACAAGGGCCGCTGGCTCGGCTTTCTCGTCATCGCGAAGGTGTACACAGCGAGGAAGGCGTACCTGAACGACTACCATTTCATCAATACGATCCAGACGATCCTCACCGAGGAGGTCGCGAACGCGGCGACGATCAGCCGGCTGCGTTCGCTCAAGGACTTCAACGAGACGATTCTCGAGAACATGAACGGCGGCGTGCTGACGACAGACGGCTCGGGCGCGGTCGTGTTCCTGAACGGCCGCGCGCGGGCGATGCTCGGGCCACGAACGGGCGATCTGGCGCTCGACGGCCTCTTCGCGAATCCCTTCGGGAGCGGGAGTCTCTTCGAGCACCTCGTCTCCCGCGAGGCGCCGAGCGCATCGGTGGAAACCGTGCTGTCGAGACAGGGCGGGGGTGGAACTCCGGTGCTCCTCGGCACGACGACGGTTACCCTCGACGAGCACCACGGCAAGACCCTTATCGTGATCTTCGAGGACCTCACGAACCGCAAGCGGATGGAGGAAGAGCTCCGCAGGACCGATCGTCTGCGCTCGCTTGGAGAGCTTTCTGCGAGCGTCGCCCACGAGATCCGGAACCCGCTCACGGGGATCGCCACGACGGCGCAGGTCTTGAGAGAGAAGCTCGGGGACGACGCTGACAAGGCGCGCTACCTCGGGGTCATTCTCGACGAGATCACGAGGCTCGACGAGATCATCAAGAACCTGCTGAACTTCACGCGCCCCCTCGCGCCGAACCCCGCCGAAATCGCCCTCGGAACATTGATCGAGGACGCGCTGAACCTCCTCACTGACGGAGCGCGGGAGCGCGGGGTGTCGCTTCGCTTCGAGAACAAGCTCGGCGACGACCGCTGCCTGCTCGACGGCGATCAGATCAAGCAGGTGATTTTGAACGTCGTCCTCAACGGCATTCAGGCCTCGAGCGCGGGGGGCACGGTGACCGTCGTCGCCCGGGAGGCGAGCGATCCGGCCTTCGTCCAGATCGAGCTCGCCGACAAAGGCTCGGGGATTCCGGACGAGATCGCCGATAGGCTCTACGATCCGTTTTTCACCACGCGCCCCGAAGGGACGGGGATGGGGCTCTCGATCTCCCGGAAGATCACGGAGAGCCACGGCGGACGAATGTACCATCGAAGCGCTCCGGGAAGCGGCACGAGCTTCTTCATCGAGCTCCCGCGGCGGACCTCCGCCGCCGCCCGGCCGGAGGCCACCACGGTTTCATAGAAAGGCTGCGCATGCCCAAGAGAGTCCTGATCATCGACGACGAAAAGGCGATACGCTGGTCCCTCGGCGAGGCGCTCAAGGGGACGGGATACGAGGTCGACGAAGCGGCGAGCGGCGGGACCGGGCTCAAATCCTTCCAGGACGACCCGGCCGATCTCGTCATTCTCGACCTGAAGCTTCCGGATGGAAGCGGGCTCAAGATTCTCAAGCAGCTCAAGGAGCTCGATCCCGACGTCCCCATCATCATGATGACCGCGTACGGCGAGGTCGAGACGGCGGTCGACGCGATTAAGGGAGGCGCGTACGATTTTCTACAGAAACCGTTCCAGCTCGAGAAGATGAAATTGACGATCCGCAATGCGCTCGACACGAGCCTCATGAGGGCCGAGCTCGGCGGCATCAAGCGCAAGGAGCGCGAGGCATACAACTTCAAGAACTTCATCGGGCGGAGCCCGCTCATGCAGGAGGTCTTCGAGAAGATCAAGAAGATCGGCGCGAGCAAGGCGAGCACGATTCTCATTCAGGGAGAAAGCGGCACCGGCAAGGAACTCGTCGCCCGCGCGATCCATCAATGCGGCGAGGGCGCCGCGCACTCCTTCCTCGAGATCAACTGCGCGGCGCTTCCCGAAACGCTCCTCGAGAGCGAGCTCTTCGGGCACGAGCGCGGGGCGTTCACCGACGCGAAGTACCGCAAGAAGGGGCTCTTCGAGCTCGCCGAGGGAGGCACCATATTCCTCGACGAGATAGGCGAAATGGGGATCACGCTTCAGAGCCGGCTCCTGCGGGTGATCGAGAACAAGACGTTCCGCCGCGTCGGCGGAGTGAAGGACCTGCGCTTCAGCGCGCGGATCATCTCGGCCACGAACCGCGACCTCAAGCAGGCGATTCAAGAGGGGAAGTTCAGGAACGACCTGTACTACCGGCTCCAGGTCATTCCGCTCGCCCTCGCCCCGCTCCGTCAGCGCACGGAAGACATCGTCCCGCTCGCCAACCATTTCATCGCTCTCTTCAACAAGGAGTTCAAGAAAAACGTCAAGAAGGTGAGCCCGGGGGTGGCAAAGCTGCTCCAGGGCTACAGCTGGCCGGGAAACGTCCGAGAGCTGCGGAACATCATCGAGCGGGCGATTCTCCTCGAGGCGGAGGATGAGCTCCTGCCCGAGCACCTCCCGCCCGAGATCGTGAACCGCGAGACGGCGGCCCCCGCGGGGGCTCCGGCGCCGGGGCTCGACGGACTCTATCCAATCAGCCTCGCGGACATGGAAAAGGTCCTCATCAAGAAAACGCTCGGCGAGTCCGCGGGAAACAAATCGAAGGCGGCGCGGGTGCTGGGAATCAGCCGCCAGACGCTCCGCGAGAAGATCAAGCTTTACTCGATCGAGTGAGTGCGGGCGATGAAGACGAATCCGGAAGCCTGGGTCCTCGTTCAGGACGAGGAGCGCGAGAAACTCCTCGTCGAGGCCGCTCGCGAGGAGGGGCTCGATCTGAAGGTGTTCCGAAACGTCGGCGAGGCGACGCCCCGCGCGGAGCCCCCCGGCGGCATCATCCTCGCGATCGACGGGACGGGCCGGTTCAAGAACTACCCCACGATCATCAAGCGCTTTCAGAAGGAGTACGTCGGTTTGGAGGTCGTCGTCTTCGGGCAGGGTACGGGCCCCGACGCCGCGGCGCGGGAGCGGGAGATCGGGGTCGATCTATTCGTGCCCGTGCCCGTCGACCGGGACGAATTTCTCATCGGTTTTTCGCATCTCGCGGCGATCCGGCGGATAAAGGCGACGACCGGGATCGTCGGCCGGTCGCCCGAGCTCGCCGAGATGCTCGAGACGGTCCTCCAGGTCGCCCCGACCGAAGTTCCCGTCCTCATCGCCGGCGAGAGCGGCTCCGGAAAGGAGCTCACCGCCCGGGCGATCCATTTGATGAGCAAGCGCGGCGACAAGCTCTTCGAAGCGGTCAATTGCGGGGCCCTCGCCGAGGGCGTGCTCGAGAGCGAGCTCTTCGGGCACGAGCGCGGCTCGTTCACGGGCGCCGTCGCCCGCCGCCAGGGCCTGTTCGAGCGGGCGAACCACGGAACTCTGTTTCTCGACGAAGTGGGGGAGATGTCGCTCGCGATGCAGGTCAGGCTCCTGCGCGTGATCGAGACGGGGGAGTTTCTGCGGGTCGGCGGATCCGAGCGTGTCCATACGAACGTCCGGCTCGTCGCGGCGACAAACCGCGAGCTCGAGATCGCCGTCGAGCGCGGGGGGTTTCGCAAGGACCTCTACTACCGGCTCAAGGTCGTGCAGATTCGCATCCCGCCGCTTCGGACGCGGCCCGACGACATTCCGATCCTCGTTCACCACTTCATCGGCCAGGCCTCCCGCAAACACGGCAAGAAGATACGAGGGATCGAGAAGGAAGGCATGGACTTGCTCGTGAGCTACCCCTGGCCGGGGAACGTGCGGGAGCTCTCCAACGTCATCGACAACCTGACGATCCTCAGCCGCGACGGGATGATCCGCGCCGCCGAGGTCGAGAAGCGCCTGCGGGAGAAGCGCAGCGTGGACCCCTTTCCCGATCTGCCCGTTCACGTACAGAGGAGCAGGGAAGAGGTCGAGCGGGAGCTCATTCTCAGCTCCCTTCTCTCGCTCCATAACGATATCCGGGAGGTCCTCGACATCCTGCGTGGCCGCGGGGGGCCCGAGCGGGGCAGGTGGCGAGAATGGGTTGAGGTGAAGGAGGCCCCGTCGGACGACCAGCGCGACCTTCGGCGCCTCGAGCGCGAAGCGATCCGGGAGGCCCTTGCGGCGAACAACGGCAACCGCCGGAAGGCGGCGAGGAGCCTCGGCATCTCGGAGCGCACGCTCTATCGGCGCTTGAAGGGATTCAAGCGGTGAGAGTGCCCCGGAGAGGGTGGCGCGCGACGGGGGTCCGAGGCCCGGCGCCGCCCCCCGAACGCGATGTTTGCGTTTGTGTTCTGCGCGCGCAGTTGCTATAATAAAGAGGTAGGGTGCTGTGCGGTGCTCGGCCGGACGGTGTGATGCACTTCATGAAGGATTTTCCCCTGTGAAATCGGAGGACGCAATGCGGCTGTCGTTTATCATCGTATGCGTGCTGCTTCTGTCCATTTCATCGGGGGCGCACGGCACGAAGTACGCCGGGGAGTTCATGACTCTCGGGGGCGGCGCGAGGGCGCTGGCCATGGGGAGCGCCTTTACCGCGATCGCGGACGATGCGACCGCGACGTACTGGAATCCGGCCGGAATCGCCCTTCTTCCATCGCTCCAGGGCTCGCCCAAGGGCTGGCAGGCGATTTTCATGCACGCAGAGCAGTTCGGCAATCTCATCGACTTCAACTTCTTCGCGGCGACTTTTCCGCTCAAGGCGGGAGAGTCGGCATGGGGGTTCACGTTCATCCATATGGGGATCCCCGACATACGGGTCATTCCGCTCAAGCCCGGCATGATCGGGAACTCGAACGGGGACGAAGTGTTCGACCCGAGCCTGGACGAGTTTATCAACTTCAATTACCTGGATTTTCCGCTCGAGAGCGCGAACGACTACGCGGCCATGTTCTCCTACGCGCAGCGGCTCGGCTTCGGGCAGGCGGGCGCCAACGTGAAGCTCATCCGCAACGACCAGGTGGCCGGCGTCTCGAGCTTCGGCATCGGTCTCGACCTCGCGTTCATGAGGCGCGACCTCTGGAGAAACGTCGGGGTCGGCGTCAAGCTCCAAGATGCGACGGGCACATACATCGGCTGGAGCACGGGAAAACGTGAGTTCATCTATCCG
>JBGPBA010000087.1:0-5768 GCA_041481005.1 Candidatus Krumholzibacteriia bacterium
CCTCGGCCTGCGGGTCGTGGATAACGCCCTTTCTTCCGCGCGCCTCTCCCGCAAGGCGGCAGCCATGGGACGACTTCCACAGGTCCGGCTGGGTGGGTTGGTAGTGACCGCTCCCACGTTCGGCCGGTTCGGATACGACCCCGTTGCGAGCAACTTCGGGGAGATAGCCGCCCAGATCATCGCCGAGCAGACAATCTATGACGGCGGAATCTATGGCCTGCAGACGAAACAGATGCAGCTCGACCTCGAGAGCCTTGGGCTCGCGCGGAGGATCACGGAGCGCGATATCGTATTCGCCGTCACGCAGGTCTTCGTCGAGATGCTGCGCGCGCGCGAGGAGATTGCGCTCGAGAGGCAAAGCCTCTCCCAGCTCTCGGAGTATCAGAGCCTCGTACGGAATCTCTACCGAAGCGGGCGAGTGAACTATACCGACGTATTGAAAACCGAGATTCAGCTCTCCTCCGCGCGGGCATCCCTGCAAACGGCGATCGAGTCGTCCGCGCTCGCCACGTTGGAGCTCTCGGAGCTGATACACGGCACGGCCGATACGACGCTCGACATACGCGGATCACTCGACAGCATGTCCGTCGCGCGGATCGACACGGCCGGCGGCCCCTTCGGACAATCTCTCGAATCGAAGAGCAACGAGCTCGGCATCGCGAGGAGCGGCCTCGACGTACAGATCGCTCGTCACGCGAAGTATCCGACCTTCTCGGTGTTCGCCGACGCCGGGCTCCTCACGTCTCTCGAGGAAACCGACGTCTCTCGCCGCTTCGAGCACCTCGGCTACTCCGCGGGCGTGTCCGTCCAGGTGCCCCTTCTCGACTGGGGCCAGGTGAAGTATCGCGAACGGGCCCAGACGCTCGCCGTCGAGAACGCCCGGTACGAGGCCGAGGCGTTCAATCGGGCCCAGGCGCGGGAGGTGCGATCGATCTCCCTTCAGATCGGGACTCTCGGGCGCCGCATCGGCGAGCTGCGAAAGACGATAAAAGACGCGGACGACAACTACGTTCTCACGAAATCGAAATACCTCGGCGGAGCCGCGCCGGCGACGGAGGTTCTCGCTGCGCAGCAACTCGTGACCGATGCCGGGCTCGGTGAGCTCCAGGCGCGGGCCGACGCATTGAAGCTCTCGGCGCGCCTCGAGCAGATCATGACGCGGTAGAAAAGGAGCGCAATGAAGCGGTACGTCGTGTGCATGCTCATCATGGTAACGGCCGCGGCCGTGCACCACGGATGCTCGAAGAAATCGTCCGGCGAAGAGGAGAGCCGAGCCTCGTCCCCCGTCGTCGAGGTCAGGGTCGCCCCCGTCACGCGCGGCGACGTGGAGGAAACGATCGTCGCGGAAGGCACAACCGATGCCGTTCGTAAGGAGAAGATCGTCTCTCCCATCGCGGGCACGGCAATCGTCGTCAACGGAATCGTCGGCTCACCCGTGCACGCGGGAGATACCGTCGCCGTCATTCGATCGAGGGAATCGGAGGCGGCGATCGAAGGGGCGAAGATGCTCGTGGAGGCGGCGAAGACCGAGGCTCAGAAGGAGGAAGCCCGCCGAAGCTTCCATCTCGCCGTCTCGTCGCAGAGCGTCGCGGCGGCCCGTTCCACGAGCGACGGCATCATCGCCGCGCGGGCCGTCAACAAGGGAGAGCTCGTGACCGAGGGCGCCGAGCTCTTCACGATCACCGATCTCTCGTCGATATACTTCGCGGCGAGCGTGCCGCTGCGCGACCTCTCGAAGGTGCGCGTCGGAGAGATCTGCCGCGTGACCTTCTCGTCCAATCCGGGAGCCGCGATCCCGGCGAAGATCGTGACGATCGATCCCTCGGCGGATCCGCAGAGCCAATCGGTGAGGGCGCACCTCGCCTTCGGGCGACTGGAGCCGGGGGAGCGAGCTATCATGAAAACGGACATGTTCGGGACGGCGTGTATCGTGACGGGCATGCACCGGGGCGTGCTCCTCGTCCCGCGGTCGGCGCTCCTTCGAAATGACGAGACCAATGAGACCACCGTTGTCGTCGTCACCTCCGATTCGCTCGCCGTGACGATTCCCGTCACCGCGGGCACATTTGGCGACTCGCTCGTTGAGGTCGCAAGCCCCGCTCTCCACGAGGGACAGCTCGTCATCGTGGAAGGGAACTACGGGCTCCCCGATTCGACGCGCGTGCGCGTGACCGCATTGGAGAAGCCGTGAATTTCGTCGCGTGGGTCGACCGGTACCGCAAGGCGGTCCTCTTCCTCGCCGTGATGATCATCGTGTTCGGAGCGGCGCTCGCGTATCGCACGCCCGTGTCGCTGTTCCCCCAGATCACCTACCCGCGCATCGTGCTCCTCGCCGATAACGGCGAGCAGCCCGTCGAGCGCATGATGGTCGAGGTGACGAAGCCGCTCGAAGAGGCGGTGAACTCGGTGCCCGGCGTCCTCCTCGTGCGTTCGCGGACGAGCAAGGGCTCGGCCGAGATCTCGATCGGGCTCGACTGGAAAACCGACGTCCAGCAAGCGCTCCAGCTCATCCAGGGCCGCATCGCCAACATCCGAAATCTCCTTCCCCCCGAGGCGCAGATCCAGGCCGAGCAGATGACGGTCTCCATCTTCCCCATCCAGGGCTTCAGCCTCACCTCGGATTCACTGAGCCTCGCCGAGCTCCGCGACGTCGCCCTGTACCAGATTCGTCCGGTGCTGCTCAGAGTGCGCGACGTCATGAGGATCGAAGTGACCGGCGGCGACACGCGCGAGTTCCAGGTAACCGTGGCCCCCGACAAGCTTGCCGCCTACCATTTGAGCGTCGGGCAGGTCGCCGAGGCGGTGGAGAGAGCGAACCGGATTGGTGCGTCGGGCCTTGTGTCGAGCACCCACGAGCTCTACCTCTCCATCGTCACCGGAGCGTTCGTCTCCGCGGCCGATATCGAGAAAGTCGTGGTTGCCATGCACGGTGGCGTGCCCGTGAGGGTCGCCGACGTCGCCGAGGTCAAGGCGGCGATCGCCGACAGCTACATTCGAACGACGGCCCATGGGCATGACGCGGTCCTCATCAATGTCATCATGCAGCCGAGGGGGAGCGTCGTACAGGTCGGCCAGGAGATCAGGCGACAGCTCGCCACGATCCCGCTGCCGCCCGGCATCCGCTTCGAGACCTTCTACGACCAGAGCGATTTCATCAACCGCTCGATCCGGAACACCCGCGACAGCATCATCATCGGCATCGTCCTCGCCATGGGGGTCCTCTTCATATTCCTCGGAAGCTCGAGAATAACCCTCGTCATGGCCCTCGTCGTGCCGGCAACGATCGCCGCCACGCTCATCGCGCTCCGCGTCAGCGGGAAGACGATCAACATCATGACGCTCGGCGGGATCGCCGCCTCGATCGGTCTCATCATCGACGACGCAATCGTCGTCATCGAGAACATATTCACGCAGTTCAGGAAGAACCCCTTCGTCCCTGACAGCGGGCAGCGGTTCCTCACGGCGGCGAGCGCCTCCGTTCGGGAGCTCATGCCCGCGATCATCGGGTCGACAGCCTGTACGATCGTCATTCAAATCCCGCTCATCTTTCTCAAAGACGTGACGGGCGCCTTCTTCACCTCCCTCGCCGTGACGATGATCTTCGCGCTCGTGTTCTCCTTCATCTTCTCGATCACGCTCGCGCCGCTGCTCGCGTCATTCGTCTTGAGAGAACGGGACATCGAACACGAGGCGGAGAAGGAGCGGAGACCCCCCGCCCTGTGGCCGCAGTACGAACGGGCGATCAGAGGATTCCTCAAGCGGCGCATCCTCTTCATTCCCGCCGCGCTCGTCATCCTCGCGGTGACCGTGTCGATCTATGGCCGCATCGGGACCGGGTTCATGCCTGAGATGGACGAGGGAGCGTTCGTCCTCGATTACAATGCGCCGCCCGGAACGTCGCTCGACGAGACGAACCGGATGCTCATGCACGTCGAGAGAATCCTCAACACGGTCCCCGAGATTGAGTCGTACTCGCGCCGCACGGGGACCGAGCTCGGCTTCTTCATCACCGAGCCGAACAGCGGCGACTTCTGCATAAAGCTGAAAAACCACCGTTCCCGCGGGATCAACGAGGTCATCGCCGAGGTGCGGCAGAAGGTCGAGTCGTCCGAGCCGGCGCTTAAGATCGAATTCGGGCAGCTCATGATGGACGTGATCGGCGACCTCATCAACGGCCCCTCCCCCATCGAGGTCAAGCTCTTCGGCGACGACACACCCATGCTTCACGCGAAGGCGCGCGAGGTCGCCAAGTTGATCGACACCGTGCCGGGCGTAGTCGACGTCTTCGACGGGATCGTCATCTCGGGACCCGAGCTCGTCGTCAAGGTCGATCCGCTCCGCGCCGCCAAGGCCGGCTTCGACGCGACGGGGGTCGAGGAGGAGCTCGGGGCGATGATGGCCGGCCGGGCCGGGAGCATGATCCAGAAGGGCGAGAAGCTGCTCGCGGTACGCGTCCGTTACCCGAACGCGTACCGCATGGACATGGACGCGATAGAGCGGCTCAAGTTCACGAACGCCGAGGGGGTTCCCGTGCCGCTCGCCGACTTCGCGACCTTCGACAGGACCGGAGGCGTGGCCGAGCTGAACAGGGAAGGTCTTCGGCAGGTCGTCTCGGTCAGGGCACGGATCGAAGGGCGCGACCTCGGCCACACGGTCGCGGACGTGAAGAAAAAGCTCGCCCGATCGCTTATCCTGCCCAAGGGGATCACGCTCGCCTACGGCGGGGTCTACCAGACGCAGCGAGAATCGTTTCAGGGGCTCCTCTTCGTGGCGCTCGCCGCCGCGCTGCTCGTCTTTCTCATCCTCCTCTTCGAGTTCCGCGAGTTCACGGTGCCCCTCTCCATCCTCATCATCGACGTGCTCTCCCTGTCGGGGGTGTTTGCGGCGCTCTGGCTCTCTCACGTGACCTTCAACATATCGAGCTTCGTCGGTGTCATCCTCATCATCGGCATCGTCGCCGAGAACGCCATATTCGTCATGCACAGCGCGAAGATCTTCCAGGGTCAGGGAAATAGCCTCGACGACGCGCTGGTGAGCGCGTGCAAGGTCCGCGCGCGACCGATCCTCATGACGACGCTCGGCGCCGTGCTCGCGTTCCTCCCGCTCGCGCTCGGGATCGGGACGGGCGCCCAGATGCAGCAGCCGCTTGCCATCGCGGTCATCGGAGGATTCTCCGTGTCGAGCCTGCTCCTTTTCTTCGGGCTGCCGGTCATCTACAGGCTTTTGAAAGGGAGGTGACCCTATGGGACGAATGGCGGCGTGCGCCATCCTCGCGGCGGCTTGCGGTCTCTCTCTTTCGGCCGTCGGCTGCGGCAACGAGACGAACAGCCCCGCGGGACCGAGCATCGTCGCGACCGAGATCTGGACGGTCCAAATCGGCGGAGGGCAGGGACACGGCGACTTCAGATTCACCAAGAAATCGAACGGGGTCGTGACGGCCATCGGCGCATGGACGTTCGGCACGGTCTTCTGCCCATTCTCGAGCGAACCCGGCGCTGCGTCCGATTCGACGATCGCCTTCACCGCCGAAGGCATCGCGACCGACAACACCGCCCAGTCCGATTTTACGCTCAACGTCAACGGGAAGGCCGGGGGCGGGAACGCGAGCGGCACCTATTCTATCGTTTTCGCCCTGGGATGGCAGGTGCCGGGCCCGCTCACGTGGACGGCGACCCGAACGAGCGGCTCCGGCATCACGCCATAGCCGACGCGAACGAGATGCATGGGGAGAAGAACACATGGCCATATCGATACACGTTCTCGGTTTC
>JBGPBA010000088.1:0-5687 GCA_041481005.1 Candidatus Krumholzibacteriia bacterium
AGGTCGCACGTCGTATAGGTCGAGTGGTATACCTTGAGGACGTCTTTGCCCACCTTGAAGAGATCCTTGCCCTCGTAGTACCCCTCTCCGTACTTCGTCTGGCCTTCGAGGATGACCCCCGCCTCGGAGTTCATGTCGTAGCCCATGTCATCCCCATACATCTTCTGCCCCGTCTCCTCGAGGATCGGGTTGCCCGTCGCCTCGAGGAGATCGAGCTTCGAGTTGAAATCGATCTTCCGGGCCGTGAGACTCGAGTTCTTGTAGCTGAGGGACGCGTTCCCGATGAGCCTGATGTTCTCGGTGTCGGCGAAGTACTCGATGACGTCGGCGTTATAGACCACGCGTTCATTCGACTTCGCGAAGCTTCGGTACACGAGCGAGCTGTCGAGCTTCGCGGCGAGGCTGTCGACCGTCTCGCGGGGGGCGAGGTTGACGTACTTGTAGAGACCGGTCGATTTACCCGCGATGCGGACGTAGGAGAGATCGTTGTTCTTGAACGCGAAGAACATCCGGTCGCCGGTCGAGAAGTCGTTCGAGACCTTGTCCTTCGTTCCTTCGACCGGGTAGTACATGGCCCTCGCGCCGCCGGCGATCCTCACCGAGTCGACCTTCTCCGAGGAAAGGAAGATGACGACCGAGTCTCCCTCGATCGTCGAATCCTCCCGCCACGGCGAGCCCTTCTTCGGCGTTTCCCTGAGATCGCCGTGGTCGGGGAGCGCGATGCGGGTGACCTCCTTCTCGTTGTACCAGAGGAGCATCCGGGGCCCCGTCATCGAGGAAGAGCCGTTCGAGGCCTTCGGCGTGCCGTAGAGCTCCGCCCGCTGCTCCTTGTCGAAGATCGCGGCCGAATCGCACGTCGCCCACGTCTCCCCCTTGACCATCCGCACGTCGATCGTCGCGATGCCGACGCGGCGGTCGACGTCGAAGCGCATGAGCTTGCTCGTCACGGTTCCCTTTTCGGCCGACTTGAGACTGAAGGTGAGGACGGGGGAGCGGTCGACGATCGCCTCGCGCGAGAGCCTGTCGTAGTGGGCGCGATCGCCCCCGAGCTCGTAGTCCTCCGTCGTGTCGACCATCTGAACGTGCCCGACCGCGTCGGCGATGTCGCGGTCGCGATAGTAGAAAATGGTGTCGGCATGCATCACCCGCGAGCTGTCGGAAAGGCTCAGGTGCCCCGTGAGAACGGCGATGCGGCGCACGCGGTCGTAACGGGCCCGGTCGCACGTGACCTTCCAGCCGCGGTCGGTGAGATGGACCCGCCCCTCGAGCACGAGGGTGCTCGTCTCGCCGTTGTACTGACCGACGTCGCTCAGCATGATCGCGGTCCCGTCGACGACGCGGACGCTGTCGTAGAGGACGACGAAGTGGCGCTCGAGGAAGTTCTTGCCGCGAAGGCTCGTGATCGTCGTCGTCTTGTGATCGATCCGCACGCCCCCCTCGAGGTAGAAGACTCGCTCATTCGCCTCGACCGTCGACCGCACCGTGCCCGAGGAAACTCTATAGAGGGTCGTGTCGGCGCCGGCGGGGCGCTCGGGCATTGATGACGGCTCGGCGGGGCGTTCCGGGGCTTTGGCCTGCGGGGAGGCCGCCACCGGCGTGCGGGAAGACTGCCCCTTGGCGCGGGAGGTGTCGACGGGCTGTTCCTGGGCGCGGGAGCTCACCGCGGCCTGTTCCTGAGGGCGCGTGGGCTGAACGGGCCCCTCCTGGACGCGGGAAGGCTGCGCGGGCTGCTCCTGCGCCCGGGACGTGTCCGCGGGATGCTCCTGCACGCGGGGAGACCCCTTGGGCTGTTCGTGGGCGCGGAACCGAGGCGCGCAGGCGAGAAGCACGGCGAGAAGCACGCATGCGACGAGGCCGCCTCGCGCGGCCGCCGCAGCGAGCACGGCTCGCGCCGCGCGGAGATTTCTCACGGGCGCGTCCCGTCGCGCACGAGCGGTTCGATTCATCGGGTGACTCTCCTCAACGTCGCGCCTCATCGCTCATATCCGGGACGGATCCCCCCGACGTTCGCGGCGCTCATCTCGGGCGGCCCGGTCCCGACTGCGCGAGGAGGGCGGCGCCGATGAACGAAGCGGCATTCCCGAGGAGCGCCGGGACGATACGGACGTGGCTCATCGCCGCATCCATATAGCAATCTCGCACCCTGGCGCGGGCCGGTTCAAGGATAAAATCCCCCGCGCCCGCCACCCCTCCCCCGATCGCGATGGCGTCTGGGTCGAATATGTGGATGACGTTCGAAAGCCCCACTCCCAGAAGCCGCCCCGTCTCGGCGAGCACGTCGGCGGCAAGGTCGTCCCCGCACGCGGCCGCCCGGTGGATCGCCTCGACGGTGAGGCGCTCGTCCCAGCCGGGCCCGTCCGCTCCGCGCGAGCGCGCCATGGCGAGCGCCCGGTCGACGATCGCCTGCGCCTTGATGAGCGCCTCGAGGCAGCCCCGCTTCCCGCAGCCGCAGGGCGGGCCGTCAATGTCGATCACGTGGTGGCCGATCTCGCCGGCGAATCCGGCGGAGCCGCGGTAGAGCTCGCCGCCGAGAACGACTCCGCCGCCGACGCCCGTCCCGAGGGTGAGCGCGACGAAATTCCTCGTGCCGATCCCGGCCCCCTTTCGATGTTCGCCGTACGCGGCGCTGTTCGCGTCGTTCTCGATGAGGACCGGACGGTCGAGCTCCTCTTCGAAAATCGAGGCGAGCGGGATCCCGATCCAGCCGGGCAGATTGGGCGAGGTGTAGAGCCAGCCTCGGTTCCCGTCGATGAGCCCCGCGCATCCGACCCCGACCGCCGTGACGGACGCCGCCGACGGGCCGTGCTGCCGAAGCCACTCGGCCACGCGGGAGGCCACCGCCGGCGGGCCCTCCCCCGCTCTCGTCGGAATTTTCCCCCGCTCGAGAATCTCGCCCTGCGCCGAGAGGATCCCGAGCTTGACGTCGGTGCCGCCGATATCAACGCCGAGTGTCAGACTCATGTGAACTCCCTTTCATCGAATCGAGACGGCAGCCTCGTCGACCGTGTGGTGAGACCCGAGGATCACGACCGTATCCTCGGGACGAGCCGCGCTCTCGGCCATGCGGACCGCCTCGGCCACGCCCCTGGCGGCCCTGACGATCGCACGCCCCGAGCGCGCGCCGCGCCGGGCATCGACGAATGCGCCCAGCAGCCTGCCCGAGCTTGCGCTGCGCGCATCCGAGAGAGGCGTCACGATGATCTCGCGGGCGCTCCGGAGCGCCTCGCGCGGGAAGCGCCCGAGCTCCTTGTGCGCGAGGGCGGCGAACACGAGAATGCTCCGGCGCGCGGGCGAGATGCTCCGAAGCGTGTCGAGCGAGGCCAGCAGCGACTCCTCGTTGTGGGCGACGTCGACCACGACGCGCGGGGCCTCCCGGACCACCTGGAACCGCCCGGGGAGTATCGCCGATCGAATGCCGCCGCGAATCGCCCGAACACCGGGGGCCCGGGAGACCCGCCGCGCGAGAAGCTCGATGACCCGTATCGCCGTCGCGATGTTCTCGATTTGGGCCCGCCCGATCATGCGCGTCTCGAGCCGGCCGTAGTCGCGCTCGGGCGTGACGACCCGGACCGTCATGCCCCGCGGTCCGAGGCCGATACGCTCGGCGCGGACCTCCTCCCTCACGAGATGGAGCGGCGCCCCGCGCGCCTCGCATACGGCGCGCGCCTTCGATTCGAGGCTCGCAGAGCCGAGGTTGGCGACCAGAGGCACTCCGGCGCGGACGATGCCGAGCTTCTCGCCGAGAATCCGCCCCCTTGTCCTGCCGAGGTGCTCGCGATGATCGTTCGAGATGCCCGTGATCACGGTGACGACGGCGTCGACGAGGTTCGTCGCGTCGAGGCGCCCGCCGAGCCCCACCTCGAACACGGCGACGTCGACGCGGTTTCGAAGAAAGTACAGGGCGGCCACGGCGGTGAGACATTCGAAATACGTAAAGGGAATCTTGTCGGTCGGACGCAGGGCCGTGCCCGAACGTTTCACCGCGGCGCCGCCCCGGCCCGGGGCGGCGCCTGCGCTCCCCTCGTCGCCTCGACCCGCGGCCGCCCGCCGCACCATGCCGATGAGCTCGTCGAATTCGGCCGAGGGGATCTCGTCGCCGTTCAGCCTGATCCGTTCATGGAGACGGACGATATGGGGCGAATAGAAGGTCCCGACGCAGAGCCCCGCGGCGCGGAGCATCGACGACACGTACGTCGTCACGGACCCTTTACCGTTCGTCCCCGCGACGAGGACCGACCTGTACGCGCGCTGCGGATCGCCGAGGCGTCCGAGGAGCGCCGACACGTTCGCGAGACTCAGGTTCATTCGTGAAGGCTTGAGCGCGGCGAGATATCCGAGATGGCGGAACTCGTTCTCCCCCGACGTCGATATTGTCGCGGACATGGTCCCGGCCCTTTCCCTCGGCATTCGTGCTCGCATCGCGGGGATGGTAGCAATTCGGCGGCGGCGCAACAAAGCTTTTTCAGCCCGGGTGCGGGGCGATCTTGACCCGAGTCCGGGGCGGCATTTCCGCGCGGCGTCGGGGCCTGTTTCACCGCGCAGTCTCCGGGGAAGGGCTCCTCTCACCCGGGCCCGAGTCTCTCGACAAGCCGGACGAGGATTCTCTCAAATGACGCGGATCCCAAGGCCCCCATCCGGCATACATCCTCGTGATCGATTCTCCGTGAGGCCAGCGGCGCCGTGTAGTTGGTGATCCAGCTCGCCACGGCGCTCTCGATCCCGAGGGCCCGGGCCGCCACGAGCTCGGGAAGGCAGGACATCGACGCCGCGCTCGCCCCCATGACGGACGCGGCGCGGGCCTCGGCGGATGTCTCGTACGATGGACCCGGCGTCCAGAAAAGAACTCCGTCCTCGGCCGCCGCACCAGCCTCGCGCGAGGCCTCGCGAAGATCGGCCCGCAGTTTCTCCGATATGAGCGGGGCGAGGCTCGCGGGCCGTCCGTCCCCGATGGCTCCCTCAGCGGACGATGGCGATGGAGCGCCGGCCTCGGGGCCGGGCACTGAAAAACCGGGGCCGGAAATGCCGGGCCCCGAAGAGGCTCGCCCCGCAGGGAAGCCCATTTCGAGACCGTGCTTCGAAGGGAACATGACGATGTCGGCGGGAAGCATCCAGGACCCCGGCGCGAGCCGTTTGTCGAGGCTCCCCGCGGCCTGCGTGAGGACGAGGCGCCGGCAGCCGAGCGCCGCGGCCAGAAACGCCGGGGCCGCCGCGACGCGAGGCCCACGCCCCTCGTACACGTGGAATCTCCCGGCGAAAAGGAGCACGACGCCGCTCCCGATGCGGCGCAGCGACACGCGCCCCGGATGACCGTCGACTGTCGTCCGGCCGAAGCCCGGGATCGCGGCGTACGGGACTCCCGCGAGCTCCCGTTTGCGCTCGGCGACGCGTGAAAGCCCGGAGCCGAGGACGACGGCAAGCGACGAGCGCCCGCGCATTTTCTCGAGCTCCTCAGTCAGCGAAAAAGCGCTCCATGACGACGGCATTTTCCCCCGTATCGGAGTAATAGCGGCGCCGCGTCCCGATTTCACGGAATTCGTGCAGCCGGTAGAAGCCGCGCGCCGCAACGTTCCCCTCGCGGACCTCGAGAATCATCCGCTCGGCGCCGCGCGTCTTACCGGCCGCCATGACGGCGGCGAGGATCTCGGAGCCGAGCCCCTGCCGGCGCCTCTCGGGATCGACCGCGATGA
>JBGPBA010000089.1:0-5629 GCA_041481005.1 Candidatus Krumholzibacteriia bacterium
CCCTGAGCTTGTGCCCCTTCTGGATCGTGATGCCCGTCTGCCATAGGTCGATGTGGTACTCGTAGATCTCACCGGGCTTAAGGAGCTTCGGCGAGGAGAAAGACTCGCGGAAGCGGGCGCGGATCATTCCGTGAACGAGGGGGAAGATCTGCCCCTTCGCGTCGATCTCCGAGAGGCGCATGATCCAATCCGTGTCCTTCGCCGAGGAGCTCGCGTAGAGAACGGCCGAGACGGGCCCCGCGATCACGAGCGAATCCGGGAGCGGCTCCGTGTCGTACACGAGGATGTCGGCGCGCGCCGAGTCGACGCCGGCGTAAAAGGCGCGATATCGAGCCCGCTCCGCGTCTATGGAGACCTTCTTCAGGGAGTCGGCCGCGGCCTTCTCGGCTGTATCGCCGGGAGCGACGTAGAAGCCGGGGTCGGGCGTCGGGTCAGCCGGGTCGTAGACGTATTCGTCGAAGGTCTTCGAGGCATCGAAGGCCAGCACGTCGCCTTTCTGGAGCTCAGCCTTCCTGCCGCTTGCGAGGAAAAGTTTCTTGAAATTCGTCTCGGGCAGCGGATACGACGGCCCCGTGAGCCATTTATCCGTGTTCATGACGAAGAGGGCGACGAGCGGCTCGAGGTCGATGCGGTTCTCGATCCCCTTGAGCCAGCGGTCGAGCCAGCGCAGGTAGCTCCGCGAGAGATCGACGATCGCGTTCGGCCCGAAGTCGGTTTCGTTCGGGCCCGTGCGCGTCGCCGTGTCGGTGTGCCCCCACGGCCCGAGGACGAGCTTCTGCATCTTGTGCCCGTTGCGCTTCATCGCCTCGTAGTTGAGCTTCGTGCCTATCCCGTCGCCGTCGAACCAGCCCGATTGGTGATAGACCGGCGCATTGAACGACTTGAGGCGGTCGAGGAAGCTCGCCCGCTTCCAGTAGGCGTCATTCGTCGGATGCTCGATCCATTCCCTCCAGTAGCTGTTCTTCTTACCGAGCACCGATTCGTCGAGGTCGACGACGGGAAGATGCCGTAGGAGCCTCGCGTACTTCTTCTCGCCGATCGCGGCCATCGTTTTTCCCGAGAGGTCGGCGGTCGCCTTTTCCTCGAGCACGTCCGCCCACCAGATCGCGCCGAGCAGGAAGAAGACGCCGTACTCGTACGGTATGTTGAAGAAAGGATCGGGCGGAGAGACGTTCGGAACGATCGCGGCGAGATGCGGGGGCGTTTCGCTGGCCGCCCACCACTGGACCCAGCCGAGGTAGGATCCGCCGATCATGCCCACCTTGCCGCTCGACCAGGGCTGTGCCGCCAGCCATTCGATCGTGTCATAGCCGTCCTTCGGCTCGTTGAACAGGGGATTCCACGTGCCCTCCGACGCGAAGCGCCCCCTGCAATCCTGAATGGCGAAGACGTATCCCCTTCGTGCGTAGAACCGCGCCGAGAGCTCCGACATGTCCTTGGAGTACGGGGTTCGCGTGAGTATCACGGGACGTTTGCCCTCGGCCACGGGCTTATAAATGTCGGTCGCGAGCTTCACCCCGTCTCGCATGGGGATCATGACGTTCTTTTCGACGGCGACCTCGTACTTCGGCTGCGAGAGCAGGGAATCGGGCTCCTCGACGATTCGAAGCGCCTCGTACCCCTCCCGAACGTACGCCGCGTGCTGCGCCGGGACATCGCCGAGGCAAACCCTATTGTCCTTGTCGACCCAGAGGGTGACGTCGACGCCCGGAAGGTAGTAGCGATATATGGTGAAGGTGCGCGGCTCCCCGGCCACGAAGCGTTCCGCCGTCCCGAGCCTCTCGAGGGAGGCGTCTATGACGACCGCCGGGATGATGAAAAGCGGGAACGTTTGCTTTCCACCTTTCGTCTGGTCGTATGCCGCCACCGCCTGGCTCATGAGTGCGGGACTGAAATTCTCGAAGACGATCGTTCCGGGCCGAAGGTCGAGCGAGCGAATCTCGTCGCCCACCTTGACCGAGATTTTCGCGCCGTCTCTCGTCACGGTCACGGGGCCCCGCGGGGTGACCATGACGATTTTCCGCCAGAGCCCCGCCGCGTCGACCTCGATGGAGAGCGAGGTCGTGACGCTCTGCCCGGCAACCGACATCGTGTACTCGCTCGTGAAGGCTCCCGACGGGAGCCATGTGAAGCGATCCGTTATGATCGGCTCCTCATTGACGTAAAGGGTGATCTTCCCCTCGTCCTTCATGATGTTCAGAGGGAAGGGGACCCCGGTCGTGTCGGGCGCTTGCGCCGCCCACGCGCTCGCGGCGAAAAGGGCGGCGAGCAGCGCCATGGCGGCAAACAGAACGAGCCTTTTCATAAGTCCTTCTCCTTGTTGAGATTGGCAAATTGTGAAATCCGCCGGAGCGTTTCCGGCACGCGTGGACATTAGAGCCGAAGGCGGGTAATTAATCAATCGCAAAAAGACCGGGAATTTTCCATTTGACTGCGGCGTGGTAAACGTTATAATTTACATCCTCTTGAGGTAAACCAGCCACGAGAAGCGAGGGAACGTGACTAGAGCAGTACGGATCAGGGGAATTACGGCCATTATAGCGGTGGCCTTGAGCGTCTGGTTTCTCTGGCCGACGTATCGTCTCACGACGATGAGCGCCGAGGAACGGCAGCGGCTCGAAACCGAGAACCCGGAAAAGCTCGACAACCTTCACAAGAAGGCGTTGAAGCTCGGCCTCGACCTGAGGGGCGGCATGCACCTCGTGCTCGAGGTGGATGAGTCCAAGCTCGACGCGGAGGCGAAGAAAGACGTCCAAGACAGGGTGCTCGAGGTCATCCGCAACCGGATCGACCAGTTCGGCGTGTCCGAGCCGATTGTCCAGAAGGAAGGCACGAAGCGCATCATCGTCGAGCTCCCCGGCCTCACCGACCCCGAGCGGGCCAAGCGGCTTATCGGCCAGACGGCGCTCCTCGAATGGCGTCTCGTGCGCCAGCAGAGCGAGGTCGCGGCGGTGCTGCGCAAGCTCGATCAGGTTTTCAAGGAAACATCGGCGGACTCGCTCGTCGAAGTGAACCCCGAGGAAAAGCCCGGGGAAACGCTCGGCGTCGTCCCGAAGACGCCCGCCGAGAAGGGCGTCGCGAAGAACGCGAAGCCGGCCAAGGCGAAGGCGGCCGCGAAGGAAACGAAGCCGGCGGCGAAGACGCCTCCGCCCGTGCCGAACCCGTTCGCGAAAGAGGCCGCCGGCGAGAGCCTGGCCTCGAGGACGGGGGAGGAGACCCCGATCAACGCGCCGCTCGAGACGGTCGACAAGACGAAACCGTTCAGCTCGCTCCTTTCGAGCTTCTATCGCGATTGGGTGATCGTCAGGGAAGAGAACATCCCGCTCGTCCGGCGCATGCTTGCGCGCCCCGAGTCGCAGAGGGCGATCCCGAACGATTCGGAATTCATGTGGTTCGACGATTGGATGAACTTCCCCGAAGGGGGCAAGGGCAAGGCGCTCATGCTGATCCAGCGGGAGCCGATCGTCACCGGCGCCGACCTCGTGAACGCCGACCCACAGCCGAATCCCCAGGTCCCGAACCAGCTCCTCGTGAGCTTCCGCCTCGATTCGAAGGGCGCGCGGGCGTTCGCCCGGTTCACCGGCGAGAACGTCGGCCGGTTCACGGCGATCATTCTCGACGGCAAGATCAAGTCGTACCCCATTATCAAGAGCAAGATCCCGGACGGCCGCGGCGTCATCGAAGGCAACTTCACCGACGTCGAGGCGCGCGACCTTTCGATCGTGCTTCGCGCGGGCAGACTTCCCGCTCCGCTGATTCCGTACGAGGAGCGAACGGTCGGACCGAGCCTCGGATCCGACTCGATCCGCCAGGGCCTGCGAGCCGGCCTCTGGGGCGCGCTCGCCGTCGTCGCTTTCATGTGCATCTACTATTCGATGGCGGGAGTCATCGCCTCGATCGGCGTGATCCTGACGCTCACCATGCTTTTCGCGATGCTCGCCTATTTCGGCGCCTCGCTCAGTCTCCCCGGCATCGCCGGAATCGTCCTCACCATCGGTATGGCGGTCGACGCGAACGTGCTCATCTACGAGCGCATCCGCGAGGAGCTTCGCCGGGAGAAGACGATCCGCTCCTCCGTCGACGCCGGATACGAGCGCGCCTTCCTCACGATCTTCGACTCCAACCTGACCACGCTCATCAGCGCCGTCGCGCTCTGGCAGTTCGGATCGGGACCGGTGAAGGGGTTTGCGACAACGTTGAGCATCGGTATTCTCACGAGCATGTACTCGGCGTGCGTGTTCTGCCGGTTCATATTCGATCTCTGGGTGATGCGGCAGCCGAAGAAGCTCTGGATCGGCTAACGCGAGCAATCGAGGAGAAGGCATGGAATTCTTCCATAAAACGAACATCGATTTCGTCGGCTTCCGGTACAAATGCTTCCTGATATCAGGGACCATCATCGTCGCCGGACTCATCTCGCTCGCCATCAAAGGCGGCCCGAAGCTCGGCGTCGATTTCAAGGGCGGCACGCTTGTCCAGGTGCGCTTCGATCAGGAAGTCCCGATCGGCGACGTGAGGACCTCGATGGATAAGGCCGGCTACGGCAAAGCGGAGATCGTGACCTACGGAAGCAGCCAGGAGTACATCATAAAGCTGGAGCAGGTGAGCGAGTCTGATCTCGCGGCGCAGACCTTGACGGATGCGCTGAAGCTCGCCGCGCCGGGCACCACGTGGCGCGTCATATCGAAGCGGGAGCAGCCTCCCGACCTCTCGAAGGGTTTCGACGGGGCGAGCATCGTCGTCGCCGAGTCCGATACGATCCCCGAGATCAACGGCCTCATCGGGCGTCTCAAGGAGAACGGCGTCAGCGTCATCGAAGCGACGAAGGAGACTGCCAATCGCGCAGCCTTCAGGCTGCCCTTCATGGGCGCCGAGTCGCAGGCGGCCCAAACGATCAAGGCGGAGCTCGCGAAGGATCTTCCGGGGAGGAACATCGACATTCGCAGAACCGAGACGGTCGGTCCGAAGATCGGCAAGGAGCTCGCGCGGAAGGCCTGGGCGGCGATGATCGTGTCGCTCTTCGGGATCATGATATACGTCGGATGGCGATTCGAGTTCAAGTTCGCCGTCGGGGCCGTTCTCTCCCTCGTGCACGACGTCCTCGTGACGGTCGGGCTCTTTTCGATCTTCAACAGAGAGATATCGCTCTTCGTCGTCGCGGCGCTCCTCACGATCGTCGGGTACTCGATCAACGATACGATCGTGGTATACGACCGCATCAGGGAGAACTTCGGTCTGCGAAGGCGCGAGACGTACGAGAACATGCTCAACATCTCCATCAACGAAACACTGAGCCGTACGATCATCACGGTGGTCACCGTGTTCATCGTGACCATGTTCCTCCTCTTCCTGGGCGGCGCATTCGTCCGCGACTTCGCGCTGGCCATGACGATCGGTCTCGTGACGGGCACGTACTCGTCGATCTACGTGGCGAGTGCGTGCGTCGTCGAGTGGAACAATCGCATCACGAACCGCCGCAAGGCCGTGAAGGTCGCTTCCTGAGAGGCTGGCGCGACTTGTCAAACACCGGCCTATAAGAGCTCTCCGGCTATGTCTCCCAAAACGGACAGCCGTCCTATAAAGTGGACAGTTGGTCGCAAAGCGATGCTCCTAACTCCTTTATTATCAA
>JBGPBA010000090.1:0-5591 GCA_041481005.1 Candidatus Krumholzibacteriia bacterium
ACAAGATTAGACGGAACAATCAGGCTGACTCTCGGGTACAAATAGAAGAAAAAAAAAAGCAGCGGAGGATCAACGTATCGAGGTAAATCGAACCACAAGAAGTTCACCATGGTTTGCCGCCTGGCACTAATGCGGGGCTGATCCCATCCTACCAAAAACCCCATCTCTTCCCCTAGGAGATGAGCCGCTTATCTGGGAGAGGCCCCCACCTGGCAACAGGATCGAACCTTCAACGCTCCGTGAGAGTCCCTTAGGATCGCTTTCCACTTCAATGGAGCTGGGGTTCACGTCAGGCGGCAATTTTTTTCTCCCCCACATTGAGGTATGCGGCGGGGGAACACGGTTTGCGGTATGCGGCGCGGGTACAAGCAGCTCTTCTGGGACTGGAACCATTGTAGCCTTCCTGAAAATTTGGCCGGGTAATTGCAGCGATTCCGACTGGGATGCGGAAGACACGTCTGCTTGGCTGGAGTGTGGTTCGATGCTCAGATTATCCTTATTCGCGCTGCTCGTCCTGTGCGCTCTCGGATGCTCCGGCAAGGGAGCCGGCGGGGATTCCGCCCGCAGGCTGAGCGAGCGTTCAAGAGACAGTCTGATCGCCCGTTCGAGGCTTCCAGGTGCGGGGGTCATGGGAAGAGCGATCGCGGTGACCGATTCCGCGGCCGTCCAAGCAAAACGCCTCGATGCGCAGATGAGATGATCGCTTCACCACGTGACTGCGCGCGGCCCAGTCATTTCATTCATCGAGTCTTATGATCCTCACGAGGCACCGCCTCGAGCGCGGCCCGTCAAACTCGCAGAAGAAGACAGCCTGCCAGGTGCCGAGAACGGCATCGCCGGCGCTTATGGGAAGGAAGAGTGAGACTCCCACAAGTGTCGATTTGATATGGGCATCCGCGTTGCCTTCCGTGTGCTTGTATCCCTCGCCCTCGGGAACGAGCTTCGAGAGCATCGATTCGATGTCCCTCGCGACGGCCGGGTCTGCCTTCTCGTTGATCGTGACCGCCGCGGTGGTGTGAGGAACGAAGATGTGGCAGAGCCCCTCGCCGGCCCCACTCTGAGCAATGATCTTCCTGATGCCGCTTGTTATGTCAGTGAATTCTATTCGCTTACGGGTCCGAATCGCTATCTCGCTCAGCATCTCGGCCTCCTTCTGAAAGGCTCAAGGAAACCCATTCGATCAAAACTTTCTTTGGCATCCATACCTAGGGTAATTACCTTACTTTCTAGTTGAAAAAGCGCCCGGATTGTGGTAAAATCCCGTTTACAAACCTGGGTATCTCGGACTAGCACAAGAAAATCATCACATGCATGAACATCGGGCTAATCATTACCCGGGGTCTAGGTCTGTTAGCAAGTACTTTCATCGAAAGGGGGGTTGCTATGAAGACAACGCTAGCGATTGTTCTCCTCGCTGCGATCGTCCTCGCCGGCACCGCGCTCGCGCAGGTGCCCGTGCGGCCGGTCGACATGCGGGCCGACTCCTGCGTGTACTCCTTCCCGGAGCCCGGCACGATCACGATCGCGTTCTTCTTCACGATTCACAGCATCGAGGGCGCATCGGCCTACCATGAAAGCGGGGTGACGATTAAGCTGGACGATGTGACCGTTCTGAGCCAGTCGGTCAACTTCAGCGCGACGTCCAATGTGTGCTCCGTTGATCCCAACTGCTCCCTGCCGTGCCAGATTTCATCGAGCGGCGGAACGCCCACGTGGGACAACTGTTCCATGTGGTCGACCTGGATGGCGGGTGGGGCCTGTGATCCCCAGAATCCGGGTGAGACGTGCCAGCCGATTTACTACTGCGCGTGCGGAGCGCAGTTCGTGGTGATTTACACGGGCCCGTACGAGGAGCAATACGCCATGAAGGCCGAAGTGGACGGGCCGATCTATCCGGGCGTCGATGAGGCGGACGAGACGAATAACATGGTCTTCTACTCGCTCGCGCCCGTGGCGGTGGAACCGACGACGTGGAGCAAGATCAAAGCCCTCTATCAATGACCTCATCGGTCGATTGAACGGATGACGTTCGAAGGGGGTGAGAGCTCACCCCCTTTTTCGTGCCCCGTGCGTTCTCGGGCTCGACGACTCTTTCGGCCCTTGACCGGGCCCGCGCCTTGTCATATACTCGCTGTTCATTGTACCGGGAATCGTATCGAGGAGGTCTGTCGCCATGTCTCTGAGCGGGCTCGAACCGAAGAATCTCTGGAAGCACTTCGACAAGATCAGGAGCATTCCCCATTGCTCGGGGAGCGAGGGAAGGCTCGCCGAATACCTTATCGCTTACGGAAAAGGGAAAGACCTCGACGTCGAGAAGGACATGAGCGGGAACGTCGTCATCCGCGTCCCGGCGACCCTCGGCAAGGAAGGCGCCCCGACGGTCGTCCTCCAGGGCCACATGGACATGGTGTGCGAGAAGAACTCGGACGTCGTGCACGATTTCTCGAAGGATCCGATTCAGCTCGAGTTCCAGGGTGAGTGGCTCAAGGCGAAGGGAACCACACTCGGATCGGACAACGGGATCGGTCTCGCCGCCGCGCTCGCTCTCATCGACACCAAGGACGTCGTCCACGGGCGGCTCGAGCTCATCTTCACCGTCGACGAGGAGGTGGGGCTCACGGGCGCGGGCAAGCTCAAACAGGGATTTCTCAAGGGCGAGATGATGCTCAACCTCGACAGCGAGGAACTCGGCGCCGTTTACATCGGGTGCGCCGGCGGCGGCGATACCACGCTCAAGCTTCCCGTCGACTTCATCGACGCCCCGGCGGGGACGAAGGGTTTCGTCCTGAGAGTCACGGGGCTCCGCGGCGGGCACTCGGGGATCGACATCATCGAGCAGCGCGGGAATGCCATCAAGATACTCTCCCGCGTCCTGTGGAAGGCCTCACGGACGCAGCCGGTCCATCTCGTCGGGATGAAGGGGGGCAACAAGCGCAACGCCATCCCGCGCGAGGCGGAGGCCGAGCTCATGGTTCTCGAGACCGCGGTCGACGATCTCTCGGAGATCGTCGGCGACGAGGCGGCCAAGATCATGGAGGAGCTCGGGAGGCGCGAGGTCAATCTCTCCGTCAGGCTCGAGCCGTCGGAGAGGACGTTCGGGAGGGTCATGAAGGCCGGTTCGCAGCGCACGCTCCTCGATCTTCTCGCGGCGCTGCCGCACGGGGTCGAGACGACGAGCTACGACATCCCCGGGCTCGTCGAGACATCGAACAACCTCGCGACGATCGCGATGGGGGGCGCCGAGGTGGTCATCGGCCTCTCGACGCGGAGCTCGATCGCGAGCGCGCTCAAGGCGCTCCGCGACCGTATCCGCGCGATCGCCGAGCTCGCGGGAGCCGCAGTGGAGGAAAACGAGCCCTACCCGGGCTGGAAGCCGAACCTCGCCTCGAAGCTCCTCGGCGTCGTCAAGGCCGTGCACCTGCGGGAGTTCGGCAAGGAGCCGGAGCTCAAGGCGATCCACGCGGGCCTCGAGTGCGGCATCATCGGCGAGAAGTTCCCCGGGATGGACATGATCTCGTTCGGGCCGTGGATCGAGCACCCGCATTCCCCCGACGAGCGGGTCAACATCCCGTCGGTCGAGAAATTCTGGCAGCTCCTCAGGGCGATGGTGGCCGAGCTCGCCAACGAGAAGCGCGCCTAGAGCGGACGCGAAAAGGTGAAATGAAAACGGCCGGGCTCTCGTCGAGCTCGGCCGTTTTGTCGTTGCGCGTGTTTCCCCTCGCTCATTCCTCCGCCATGAACGGGTAGCGGTAGTCCTTCGGGGGACAGTAGGTTTCCTTGAGCGTGCGCGGGCTCGTCCAGCGGATCATGTTGAGGAGGCTCCCCGCCTTGTCGTTCGTTCCCGACGCGCGGCTCCCGCCGAAGGGCTGCTGGTTGACGACCGCGCCGGTCGGCTTGTCGTTGATGTAGAAGTTGCCCGCCGCGTCGCGGAGCGCGGAGGTGAGCTCCACGATCGCCCGCCGATCCTCGGCGAAGATCCCACCCGTGAGGGCGTAGGCGGTCGTCGTGTTGCAGAGCTCGACGGCCTTGTCGAGCCGGTTGTCGTTATAGACGAAAACCGAGAGCACGGGGCCGAATATCTCCTCGCGCATCGTCTTGAAGTCGGGCCGCTTGGCGACGATGACGGTCGGCTCGATGTAGTAGCCGACCCGATCGCTCGAGCCGCCGCCCGCGATGATCTTCGCGTCGTTCGAGCGCTTCGCGTAGGTGAGGTAGCCCTTGATGTTCTCGAAGGCCGCCTTGTCGATGACGGCGGACATGAAGTTCCTGAAATCCATCGGGTCGCCCATCTTGATCGTCGCGATCTGCTCGACGAGCATCCGCTTGACCTTCGGCCAGAGGCTCTTCGGGATGTAGGCGCGCGAGGCGGCCGAGCACTTCTGCCCCTGGTACTCGAAGGAGCCGCGCACGAGCGCGGTGACGAGGGCGCGCACGTCGGCGGACGGGTGCGCGAAGACGAAATCCTTTCCGCCCGTCTCTCCGACGATTCTCGGGTAGCAGTGGTAGCTCTTGATGTTCGAGCCGATCACTTCCCACATGTTCTGGAACACCGCCGTGCTCCCCGTGAAGTGGACCCCCGCGAGCGCCGGATGCCTGAGGACCGGTTCTCCCACCGTCGAGCCGGGGCCGGGGATCATGTTGATGACGCCGTCCGGGAGCCCCGCTTTTCTCAGGAGCTGCATGATGTAGTGGGCCGAATAGACCGCGCTCGAGGCCGGTTTCCAGACGACCGTGTTGCCCATGATGGCGGGCGCCGTCGGGAGGTTGCCCGCGATCGAGGTGAAGTTGAACGGCGTCACGGCGAAGACGAACCCGTCGAGCGGCCGCGCCTCGGTCATGTTCCACATCCCGGGCATCGATTCGGGCTGCTGCCCGAGGATGATCTTCATGAAGTACGTGTTGAATCGGAAGAAGTCGATGAGCTCGCAGGCGGCGTCGATCTCGGCTTGGAAGACCGTCTTGCTCTGGCCGAGCATCGTGGCGGCGTTGAGCGTGCTCCGATACTCCGTGCAGAGCATGTCGGCGGCCCGCAGGAAAATAGCTGCGCGCGACTCCCAGGGAAGGCGCGACCAGTCTTCCTTCGCGGCGAGAGCCGCCTTGATCGCGGCCTCGACCTCGCGCTTGCCCGCCTTGTGATAGACGGCGAGCACGTGCTTGTGATCGTGCGGGGTGACGCAGAGGCCCTTCGCTCCCGTCCGTACGTTTCTCCCGCCGATGACGCACGGGATCTCGATCTGCTTGCGCAGGAGCTCGCGGAGCTTCGCCTTGAGCTCGACCTTCTCCTTCGAGCCCGGGCCGTACGAGTAGATCCCCTCGTTTTTCGGCATCTCGATCTTCGGAATACCGGTGATCATGCCCTACCTCCATCATGGGTGATGCTGCGTGACGAGAACGCGGCGACTTTCAGCGCGGGCGCTCTCGAATTGAATGCGCGAAATTCGGGGTGCAATGTAGCATATGGCCGGCGGGAGGTCAACTGCACCTTGGGTCGGCGGCCGGGCGCGGTCCGCGTCAGACGCCTGAGCCGGCCGAGCGCTCGCGCGGAGCGTCGCCGGGCTTCACGAAGGCTCGCAGGTAGTCCTCGTAGAGCG
>JBGPBA010000091.1:0-5574 GCA_041481005.1 Candidatus Krumholzibacteriia bacterium
ATCAAGGAGGTAGAGCGGCACGCGCCCGACCGAGATCCTCCAGAGCGCCACGTGAATCGGTGGATCGGTGAGGGGCACCTCGATGATGACCTGATTGCCCTTTTCGTCCGTGACCCTCGAGACGGAGGCATCATCGCGATCGAGGACCTGGTCGAGGCTCTCCTGCCATCCGTCTTCCTGGATGCGCTGGCGCACGTAGCCTTCCGGATACATAAACCCGATGGCAACGACCGGCACGCCGAGGTCGCTGCATTCCTTCAGAAAATCGCCCGCGAGAAACCCCAACCCGCCCGCATAGAACGGCAGCGAATGGTGAAGCCCGTATTCCGCGGAGAAGTAGGCGATCGTGTACGAGCTCGAATCCGCGACGGTCCGGGAGAACCAGGATTCCTTCGCCTCCATATACGTCTTGAAGCTCGAAAGGACGGCGTCGTAATGGCCGAGGTAGCCGCTGTCCCCCGCCGCCGTCTTGAACGTATCGGCTGGCAGCTCCTTGAGCATCTTGACCGGGTTGTGTCCGCTCTCCTTCCAGGCTCGTCGGTCGAGCATCTTGAAGAGCATGCGTGCTTCCGGATGCCAGCTCCACCAGAGGTTCTGGGCGAGATCTTCCATCTCGCCGAGTCGTTCGGGAAGGTTCGGCATGATACTCGTTTTGCCCTTCATGACTTCGCCCTGCTCCTCTATGCGCCGGCCTCGGGAAATCTCGAGGCGCGCCGGTCAATGGACAAATCGATCGAGCGCTCGCGGACGCATGTTCCTTGGTGGATGCAAGAGAGGTCTGCCGAGCGCTGCGCCCGCGAAACCGTGGCGGGCCGCGGGCTCGGAATTTATTGGAGCCGACGCGAGCATAGCGCGGCGTCTGGACTCAGTCAAGCCGAGACATGCCGTCGGCCCGCTCCCGGGGCCGGCCTCCCCGGCACGCGGACTCGAACCGACTTCGATGCGCGACGAAATCATTTCCTCAAGGCCCCCGCGCTGCGGTATTCTCTCGCCAATCATGATGATCGTCAGGCTATACCCCGACACGGTCGCCGCCCACGTATCCCAGATTTACGCCGGCCTCTACGACCTCATGGCCCGGGGCGAGCTGGAGCTGCGGTTCACGCGGCAGCTGCGCCGGCAGCCGAGAGCCAGTCGGGAATTTACGGTCTGGGTCGAGGTCGAGGTTCCGGGCGAGGATCTCATTCGCACCGCCTGCTTCGACATGGCCGACGGCGGCGACATTTTCTCGACGGACGGCCTCGAGCGCGGCGACTTCTACTTCAAGAGAAGTCTTGATCCCGGGGTTGTCGCGCAGCTTCCGCCCGCGCTCAAGGAGAAAACGCATCCGTACGGATTGAATTACGCCTGCCGCAGTATCCATCAGTGGGGAGCGCTTCGGAGGATCCTGCTCTACAATCAGATTCACGGGCGAAACTTCATCGAGCCGACGAAGCTCGTGCGGTCGTTGAAATCGCCGCTCAAGCACTGGCTTACCAACCATATCAGCCGCCGGCTGTTCGAGGACCCGGCCCCATTCTCGACGAGCTTCGAGATCAGCCCCCATGCGCCCGCCGAGCCCCTCGTACTCTTCCAGACGCGCCTCTGGACGCCCCACGAGATGTATCATGACGTCAATGACAGGCGGATCGAGATCGTTCGGGCATTGAAGGGTCACTTTGGGAGGCAGTTTCTGGGCGGCATCGCACGTTCCCCGTTTGCCCGGAAATACTGCCCGGATTGCCTGAGCGATCAGCCGACGAACAAGAGCGGGTACCTCGGGCTCGTTCGCCGATCCCTCATCGCCGTCACCACGACCGGGCTCCACGGTTCAACGGGCTGGAGATTCCCCGAGTACTTGGCGGCGTCCCGGTGCGTCGTTTCGGAACCTCTGAGGTACGTCCTCCCCGTCCCGCTCGTGGACGGCGAGCACTATCTTGTCTTCGACAGCGCGGAACGATGCATCGCCGCATGCCACAGGTACCTTGACGAGCCGGACTTCGCGCGGTGCGTCCGTGAGAGCAGCTTTGCATACTATGAGCGGGAGGTCCGGCCGGAATCGATTATGGGGCGGTGCCTGCGAGAAATCCGCGCCGGAGGCGCCGCCGCCGGCTCCAACCGCGATTGAGAGACGCCGTGAGAGATTTGGATAGCAAAGACGGTGCACAGCGTCCGGGGCAGCCCAGAATACTCGTCGCCGAGCCAGGATCCCCTTTCATCGACCTCGCGGCCGAGACAATAGCGAGGGAGATCGGCCGGGCGATCAAGGCACGCGGTGGGTGCGCGCTCATGCTCTCGGGCGGGAAAACCCCGAGGCCCGTCTATGAGGCCATGGGAGGCAAGGTCTCCGCCTGGAGCGTCGACTGGTCCAACGTGAGCTTCTACTACGCGGACGAGAGGTGCGTCCCCCCTGACCATTCCGAGAGCAACTATCGAATGACTATGGAATCGCTGCTCAGCCGCATCCCGGTCGATCCTTCGAAGATCGAACGTATGAGGGTCGAGGACCCGGATCTCCCCCGGGCCGCCGAAGAGTACGGCCGCACGCTCCCGGAAAGACTGGACGTCATCCTCCTCGGCATGGGCGAGGATGGCCACACGGCATCCCTTTTTCCGGGCTCGCCGGCCCTCGACGAGGAGAGTCGAAGGGTCGTGCCGGTCGAAGGGCCAAAGCCTCCCGCGTGCCGTTTGACGATCACGCCGCCGGTCATCATAAAGGCGAGGTCTCTCGTGGTCATGGCCACGGGCCCGGGAAAGGCTGCGATAGCCGCCCGGGCGCTCGAGGGACCGTACAGCCCGGATAAGGTGCCCGTCCAGCTCGCCCTCAATGGCATCTGGGTTCTCGACAAGGAAGCGGCCCGGCTTCTCACGGGCCTGAAACGCGGATGAATCGAGGACGGGGCGGCTGCGGCCCGACTCGCTAACCGATACACGAAAATGGGCCGCCAAAAGACTGCGCGTGCCTTATACTTTGCACGGCCGGTGATAGGTATTTCTCGGAGCCTTGATCGCGGGAACGAGTGAAAATGTATTGGCCGTTTCTCGTTTATTCCATGCTCGCCGTGGGCGTTGCCGCGGCAATGCTCGCCGGGTCGTTTTTCCTCGGGGAACGCCGCCGAGGCGCAATCACCGCCGAACCGTACGAGTCGGGAATACGGCCGACCGGTTCCACGGGCGCGCCGTTCTCGATTAAATTCTACCAGGTCGCTCTATTCTTCGTCGTTTTCGACGTTGAATCATTTTTTATCTTCGCCTGGGCAATACGGTTCCGCGAGCTGGGCTGGGCGGGCTACATCGCGGTATTGATCTTCATAACGATCCTTTTGCTCACGCTCCTCTATCTGCTGAAAGAAGGCTCCCTCGACTGGGGGGGAACATTCGAACGGCTGGCTCAGCGCGGCGCAGGCGGGAGAAAGCCATGAGATCGAGAAGGAATTCCGAAGAGAAGGCCTTCAAGGAAGCTCGAGAGTCGCGGGCCGCCGCTCTGCGAGTGCTCAAGGAAGCCTCGCAGCCGATGGAGAAGGCGATCGAGGGGAGCATTTTCTTCGGACGACTGCAGAAGCTCCTTGCATGGAGCCGCAAGAACTCGATCTGGCCGTTCAACTTCGGTCTCTCGTGCTGCTACGTCGAGATGGCGACGAGCCTGACGAGCAGATACGACCTGGCGAGATTCGGCTCCGAGTTCATCCGCGGCACCCCGCGCGAGGCCGACCTCATGGTCATCGCCGGGACGGTTTTTCTCAAGTCCGTTCCGGTGATCCGGAGGCTCTACGAGCAGATGATGGAGCCCCGCTGGGTCATCTCGCTCGGCTCCTGCGCGAATTCAGGCGGCATGTACGACATCTACAGCGTCGTGCAGGGCGTGGACAAGTTCCTCGCGGTGGATGTGTACGTGCCGGGATGCCCGCCGAGGCCGGATGCATTTACCGAAGCGCTCATCCTCCTTCAAAAGTCGGTGGGCGATGAAAAACGACCGCTGAGCTGGGTCGTCGGCCCGCAGACGGTTAGCCGCCCCGAGCTCCCCTCCCAGCGAGACGTCAAGCGGGCCCGGCGGCAAGGGGAGACGGATCTCCCTTCGCCGGACCATGTGTAATGCGAACGATCCGGGTGCGACATGAATGACGATTCGGACCTCATTGCCCGGCTGAACGAGAAAACGAAGCCGAACACCGTCACGGTTCAACGAACCGTCGACGACGTTCCGACGGTCTGGGTCGATGCCGTAGACGTGCCGGGGGTGATGACCTTCCTCAAGTCGGGCATCGAGAAGCCGTATCGCATGCTCTACGATTTGACCGCCATCGACGAGCGAACACGCGTTCACAAACAGGGCCAGCCGCCGGGCGATTTCACCGTGGTCTATCATTTGTATTCCTTCGATCGAAACGAGTATCTCCGCGTGAAAACCGCGCTCAAGGGAGACCACCCCTCGGTCCCCTCGATCACGAGCGTCTGGCCCTCCGCCAACTGGTACGAGCGCGAGATATGGGATATGTTCGGGATCAACGTCGAGGGGCATCCGCTCCTCAGGAGGATCCTGATGCCGACGTGGTGGGAGGGGCATCCCCTTCGCAAGGAGCACCCCGCGCGCGCGACGGAGATGGAGCCGTTTCGTTTTCCCGAGCAGGCCGAGACCGAGGAGCAGGAGAGGCTGCAATTCGATCCGGCCGAGTGGGGAATGGCGCCGTGCACCGGAGATACCGAGTGCATGATTCTGAACATGGGGCCGCAGCATCCGGGCACCCACGGCCTCCTTCGAGTCGTGCTCAAGCTCGACGGCGAGAAGATCGTCGACGCCGCGGTGGACGTCGGCTACCACCACCGCGGCGCGGAGAAGATGGGCGAACGTCAGACCTGGCACACCTACATCCCCTACACCGACCGCATCGATTACCTCGGCGGAGCGATGAACAACATGGCCTACGTCGTCGCGGTCGAGAAGCTGGCGGGCATCGAGGTGCCGGAGCGGGCCCAAGTCATCCGCGTGATGCTTGCCGAGCTCTTCCGGATCATCTCCCATCTCGTCTGGTACGGGACCTTCGGGCAGGATCTCGGGCTCATGTCCCCCATTTTCTACATGTTCTCCGATCGCGAGCGCGCGTTCGACATCGTCGCGGCGATTACGGGCGGCCGGATGCACCCGGGCTGGTTTCGAATCGGCGGGGTGGCGGCGGACCTCCCGACCGGCTGGGATCGAATGGTGACGGAGTTCCTCGACTACATGCCCGCGCGGCTGCGAAGCTACGACACGATGGTCATGGACAGCCGCATCTTCAAGGCCCGCACCCAGGGAGTCGGGGCGTATTCGCTGGAAGAGGCGATCGATTGGGGCGTCACGGGCCCCGGCCTTCGCGCGTGCGGGCTCGCGTGGGATTTTCGCAAGAAAACACCCTATTCGGGCTATGAGAACTTTGAGTTTGAAATTCCGACGGGGCGGCGCGGCGACTGCTACGACCGCGGGGCCGTCCGCGTCGAAGAGATGCGCCAGAGCCTGAGGATCATCAGGCAGTGCGTGGAGAACATGCCCGCGGGCCCGTACCAATCCGCGCACTACCTGGCCACCCCGCCTCCCAAGGATCGGACGCTCGCGGACAT
>JBGPBA010000092.1:0-5529 GCA_041481005.1 Candidatus Krumholzibacteriia bacterium
CCTGATCGTGCCGCGCTCGAAGTCGCACGACCCGATGGTGCAGCCGACGAGCTCGGCAAGACGCATACCCGTGCCGTAGAGGAGCTCAAGAACGGCGCGATCCCTCATTCCCCGCTTCGTATCGAGCGGGGCGAGCTCCATCATCCGCTCGACGGCCCCGACACTGGCGAACACGGGCAGGTCGCGCCCGATCTTTGGCGCGGAGACGGCGATGGTCGGGTCCTCGGGGCAGAGCCCGCGCTCCCTGCAGTATCCGAAGAAGCTCTTGAGCGAGGCAACCTTGCGGGCGATGCTTCGGGCGGAGTAGCCGCTTCGCGAAAGGGAGCCGAGGAAGGAGCGGACCGCGATGCCGTCGACCTCCGCGAAACGCGGCTCGGAGTCGAGCTCGCGTCTCAGGAACTCGATGAACTGGACGACGTCCCCCTCGTAGGCGCGGATCGTCGCTTCGGAAACCCGTTCCTTGAGCCCGAGGTGGATAAGATAGTCTTTCAGCACGCGCGTGATCACTCGCGCACCTTATCACAATGCGCCGATGCCGGACAAGCTCCGATCATATCCCCTTGAGCTCGGAGGTGCAGTCCGGGCACCGGGTTGCCTTGATCGAAATAGTCGAGAAGCAGAAGGGACATTCCTTCGTCGTCGGAACGACCGGCGCCGGCGCCGGCTTTCGTTTCATTTTGTCGACGCCCTGAATGAGCACGAAGATCACGAAGGCGACGATGAGAAAGTTGATGATCGTGTTGATGAATTGGCCGTAGTTGATGCTGACCGCTCCCGCCGCCTGCGCCTGGGCGACAGTGCTGTAAGGCCCTGGCGTCGTTCCCTGCTTGAGGACAAGGAGAAGATTCGTGAAATCGACGCGGCCGAGGAGAAGCCCGATCGGCGGCATGATGATGTCTTTCACGAGCGAGTTGATGATCAAGCCGAACGCAATGCCGATGATGATTCCCACCGCCATGTCGAGAACGTTTCCCCTCATGATGAATTCCTTGAACTCCTTTAACATTGATGGTACCTCCGCGAAAAAGACCCGAGCTCAATCTACCGCGACCACTTGTACGTGAGTCCCAGCGCGAGTGTCTGCCTGTATCTTCCCGCGAGGCTCACCTCCTTGTCGTAGAGAATCTGCACGTAGAGATTAACCATGACGTACTTCGTGATGTTCGCCGTGAAGGTGTTTTCGAAGTTCACGTGCGGTGCCTTCCAGAAATCCGCGTTCGGCAGCCCCTCGAGCCTTCCCGACTCGGAACTGAAGAACGCCTGGTAAACGGAGAGCCTGCTCGTGACGGTCATCCTGTTCCCCGAGACGGGACTCGTGAACTCGTTCACGAAGAGGATGCCGCCGTCCTCGGTGGTCGTCGTTTTCCTTACGTCCGTGACGGGGTCGCGCTCCTTTCGATCGAGACTCTGCCGAAAGGCGCCGCCGAGCCTCATCGTCCACTCGCGCTTCTCGGCCTTCGAGAGCACCTTTGCGAGCCCGGCGCTTTCGATGAAGAGGGCCGGATTCAGGACCCGCTCGTTTTCGAGATCGCTCTGATCGAGAAACTCGGTCTCGATTCTACCCGATGCGAAAGGATCGACGAACCCGCCGAGGGTAAACCGGAGCACCGTCTCGAATTCGATCTTGTCGGTCGACTTGAAGGGCCTCTCCCACGACTTCGTGTCCTTGTTCTGGCTGTGCGTCTGGCCGAAGGCGAAAAGCAGCGTCGTCCGATCGTTCAACTTCGGATTGAACTGGCGCTCGGCGACGCAGTTCGAGTTCAAGACCCAGGCGATCGATCCGATCTCTCCTCCGACCCAGTTGTTGCTGTACTGGTTCTGCGTCATGGTGAGGTTCGCGTCGACGGAAGCCTTCCATGGATCGGCGCTCGCGGAACCTCCGAGGCCGCACGCGAGCAGCGCGGCGACAACCAAGAGCAATCGCATCGTTCCTCCTTTCAAGAGGGAGCGAACACGTGTCGCTTACCGGGCAGGGCCGGCGCCGCTCTCCCGGCGGGGGAAGCTCCCCGCAACCAGCCTCGAGGCGGCTCACTTCTTCGAAGCTCCCTCGAAGCGGCCGCCGAGATTCTTCGCGAGGAATCTCTCGACGGCCTCGTAGAACGCGAGCCTGTTTCCGGGCTTCATGATGCTGGATCCTTCGTCGGGAAACAGAAGGTAATCGACCATGTTACCTTTCGCCCGAAGCGCCGCGACGATCTCGTCCGATTCGACCTTGGGGCTCCGCGAGTCGTTCGCCCCCTGGGCGATGATGAGCGGGGCCTTGATCTCGGCGGCCTTGAAGAGCGGCGACCGCGATTCGAGGAGATCCGCCTCGGTCAGGGGATCCCCGACGTGCCGGTACAGGAACGACCGGTAGGCGAACCAGTATGGAGGCACGCGCTCGATCCAGCTCGCAAGGTTGCTCGGGCCGTTGCCGTCGACGCCGCAGCGGAAGATGTTCGGCGTGAATGCGAGCCCCGCGAGAACGGCGTAGCCGCCGTAGCCGAATCCGTAGATGCCGACCCTCTGTGAATCGGCGATGCCCTGGGAGACCGCCCACGCGACGCCGTCGACGAGGTCGCTCTGCATCCTCCCGCCCCATTCCTTGTCGCCGGCGTTCAGGAAGCGCTTCCCGTATCCGGCGGAGCCGCGGTAGTTGATCTGAAGGACCGCGTACCCCCTGTTTGCGAGCCATTGAACCTCGTTATGAAAGCCCCACACGTCGCGCGTCCACGGTCCGTCGTGCACCCGCAACACGAGCGGAAGGCCGCGCGGGGCTTTTCCCGGGGGAAGCGTCAGGTAGCCATGTATGAGCAGGCTGTCGCGGGAAGCGAATGAGACGGGTTCCATGCGCGCCAAAGAGTATCGGGCGAGCTCCCCTCTCGGCTCGAAGAGGAAAGCGCCCTTCTTCGAGGTCCGATCGTATGCAAAGTACGAGACCGGTGCGTCGTCCTTGGTGAAGCCGACGAGCCACGTCCGATCGGCATTGTCCCGACTCGTCACGAAGAAATCCCCGCGGTCGAGTTTCACGATCGCGCCGAAATCGTCCTGCAGCGAGTCGTCGAGGATGATCCACTCGCGCCGCTCCTTGGCGAAGGCCACCGCTTGCGCCTCGTACGTCTCGGGATCGAACATGACCTCCGTCACGTCGTATTCCGGATCCTGGGCGACGATCGTGGAGGAACCGTCTGCGAGCGAGATCTTCACGAGGCGCCCCGCGTTCGCGTCGCGGGAGTCGATGCAGTAGAGCGACGCTCCGTCCCTCGTGAATGAGAGCGGCCCGCTCGAGAGGGCGTTCTCGGCGTCCCACGTGAGAAGCTTTCGCCACGGATCGTCGGGGCCGTCTCGAACGAGGAGGTCGAACCCTCCATCGGGGGTCGCCTCGAGGACGCCTCGGACGGTGAGGTTCGGATCGGCGACCCACTCGACCGCGTTCCCCGGATTCTTCGCGACGAGCGAGAGCGCGGCGGTCCGAAGGTCGAGCCGATACACGTCGTGGAGCTTTCGATTCTCCCTGTTCATCTCGACGAGGAGCTGGTCGGGGAAATGCTTGTTATGGTAAAGGACCCTCACCTGCACGCTGTCGAACGGGGTGAGATCGTTGAGCGATCCCGATTCGACGTCTGCGCCGTAGAGGCGCCAGTTCTCGTTTCCGCCGACGTCTTGAAGGAAGAGGATGCGCCGGCTGTCCTCGGCCCAGAAGTAGTTGCTGATTCCCGCGCCCGCATCCGTGGTGAGGATTCGATCGTCACGGGCGCCCATCGTCTTGACCCAGACGTTCAAGACGCCGCCCGAGGGCGCGAGATACGCCATCATCGTGCCGTCGGGGGAAACGCTCGGGCTCGCCTTGACGGGGTTGCCGAAGAGAACGGCGCGTGGAATGAGCGCAGGCTCGCGTTTCGCGCACGAAATTGAAAAAGCCGTCAGCACACAGCAGAAAGCGAGCAGAGGGACCCCGCACCAAATCGCACGACCTCGCACACGTGCCTCCTTCACGACGTCCGCGCGCGGGGACCGCGCGCGAAATTCATGCTACGTTGGTTCGGATATCGAGTCAAGAAGCTTGAGGCCGAGGGTTCGTCCCACGGGCGAGGAACGCATCGAGGGTCTCGAGCGATCGCTCGACGTAGAGCCGCCTTCGGTCCGAACGGCGGGCTTGAAGGGGAGGCAGGAGACCGAAATTGACGTTCATCGGCTGGTACGGCTCCTTCCCCTCGATGCAGTGGCGCTGAAGCGAGCCGAGCAGCGTCTCGCGGGGCAGCAGCTCGACCGGGGCCCCCTCGAGAAAGCGAAGCACGTTCCGCGACGTCATGGCAGCGTGCGCGATCGACTCCATGTAGCCCTCGACGCCGACGAGCTGCCCCGCGAAAAAAAGCCCCTCCCGCGCCCGCGACATCTGACTCTCGTCGAGGAGCCTCGGCGCATCGAGAAAGGTGTTCCGATGGACGGTCCCCCAGCGGAGGATCTCGGGCTCGCGAAAGCCGGGGATGATCTCCAGCATCTCACGCTGCGCCTCGCGCGCGAGCCGCGTCTGGAAGCCGACGAGGCCGAACATCGTTCCGTCGCGCGTCTCGGGGCGGAGCTGGAGCACCGCGTACGGCTCACCGCCGCCCCGCGGATCGGCGAGCCCCTTCGGCTTGAGCGGGCCAAAGCGAAGTGCGTCCTCTCCCCTCGCGGCGAGCACCTCGACCGGGAGGCAACCCTCGAAGCAGCGCGTCTCCTCGAAACCGTGCTTCTCGATCTTCGGCGCGCCGCGGAGGAAATCGACGAGGCGCGCGTACTCGTCCCTCGCGAGCGGGATGTTCCAGTAGTCGGCCGCCCCTTTGCCGTACCGCGACGCCCGGTATCCGTGCTCCTGATCGATCGAGTCGGCGCTCACCGAGACCGAGATCGCGTCGTAAAATGACAGGTGCTCGGCGCCGAAGTGCGCCTCGAGCGCGCTCGAGAGCGCCTCCGATGTGAGCGGCCCGGTCGCGATGACGGCGGCCGGGGGAAGATCGAGCGTGGTTTGCTCGGCTCGATCGATCTCGACGAGCGAGTGTCCGGCGACCTCCTCGGTTACGGCGCGCGCGAAGAGCTCGCGGTCGACGGCGAGCGCATGGCCCGCCCCGACGCTCGTCCGCTCGGCTATGGCGAGGAGCCGGCAGCCGAGGAGCCGCAGCTCGCGCTTGAGGAGGCCCGAGGAGGTTTCCGGATGGTCCGATTTGAGTGAGTTGCTGCAGACGAGCTCCGCGAGGTACGCGCTCCGGTGCGCCGGGCTCGGAACGCCCGGGCGCATCTCGATAAGCCTGACCTTGACGCCAGCGTCCGCGAGCTCGAGCGCCAGCTCGGAGCCCGCGAGGCCCCCGCCGACGACCGTGACCTCTCGGGTCACGGAGCGACCTCGGATTTGCACGAAGGGCACTTGAGGTAGTGTCCCTTCTTCGTGCTCTCCTTCTCGACGAGCAGTGCTTTTGAGCATTGCGGGCACAACCGGGAGGTCGGCTTGTCCCAGCTCGCGTACGTGCACGCCGGGTACTTGCTGCACCCGTAGAAAACCTTCCCGCGGCG
>JBGPBA010000093.1:0-5515 GCA_041481005.1 Candidatus Krumholzibacteriia bacterium
CGTGCCTATCTCACCGTAATCCTTCGGCATGCTGATAATGAGATCGAGCTTCTTCGAGTTGAGGAGGTCGAGCACGTTCGGCTTTTTCTCCTCGTGAATCTTGTAGACGAGGCGCATCTCGATCCCCTGCCGTCGGTAGAACTCCTCCGTGTGCTCGGTCGCGTGGAGGGTGAAGTTCATCTGCCTGAGCTTCCTCACGGCGTCGAGGAGCTCGACCCGATTTCGCTCGCCGCTGATGCTGAGAAGCACGTTCGCCCGCGGGAATCTCATCCCCGTCGAAAGGAACGACTTGAGGAAGGCGTCGTAAACGTCCTCGCCGAGGCAGCCGACCTCCCCCGTCGATGCCATTTCAACGTGGCTCACGGGGTCGGCCCCCTTGAGCCGCGAGAATGAGAACTGGGCCGATTTGACGCCGACGTAGTCGAGCTCGAGGCTCGACTTGTCGATGGGTGGAATGTCGGCGCCGAGGATGGCGCGCGTGGCGATGTCGATGAAGTTGTGCTTGAAGACCTTCGACACGAAGGGGAAGCTCCGGCTCGCGCGCAGATTACACTCGATGACCTTGACGTCGTTGTCCTTCGCGATGAATTGAACGTTGAAGGGGCCGGTGATGTCGAGGGACTTCGCGAGCTGCCGGGCCACGCGCTTGATGCGCTTCACCGTCTCGAGATAGATGCGCTGCGGGGGAAGCACCATTGTCGCGTCCCCCGAATGCACGCCGGCGAGCTCGATGTGCTCGCTCATCGCGTAGATGACGACGCTGCCCCTGTTCGCGACTGCGTCTATCTCAATCTCTTTCGCCCGTTGGATAAACTTCGAGATGACGACCGGATGCTCGGGGTTCACGCAGGAGGCCATCGAGATGAACTTCTCCATGCTCTCCTCATTGAAGATGACGTTCATGGCGGCGCCGCTCAGAACGTAGGATGGCCGTACGAGAACGGGGTAACCGACCTTCCTCGCGAAATCCTTCGCCTCTTCGAGGGACCTGAGCTCCCGCCACGGCGGCTGGTCGATCCCCATTTCATCGAGGAGCCTCGAGAACTTGTTCCTGTCCTCGGCCCGGTCGATGTTCACGGGGCTTGTCCCGAGGATTCTGAGCCCGGCCGCGTGACACTTCATGGCGAGGTTGTTCGGGATCTGACCGCCCATCGAAAGGACGATGCCGCGCGGTTCCTCGAGCTCGTAGATGTCGAGGACCCGCTCGAAGCTCAGCTCGTCGAAGTAGAGCCTGTCGCACTCGTCGTAATCCGTCGAAACGGTCTCGGGATTGTAGTTGACCATGACGGTCGGGTAGCCGAGCGCCTTCGCCGCCTTCACGGAATGAACACAGCACCAGTCGAATTCGACCGAGGAGCCGATGCGATACGCCCCGCTCCCGAGAACGATCACCGCGGGGCCGCCCGGGAGCCGGGCGTAATCGACGTCATGCTCCGAGGCACAGTACGTGAGGTAGAGGTAATTGGTCTTCGCGGGATACTCGGCGGCGAGCGTGTCGATCTGCTTCACGAAGGGACTTATGCGCCAACGCTTTCTGAGCTTCCGCACGTCGAGCTCCGATGTGCGAATCATCTTGCCGATCTGATAGTCGGAAAAGCCCATTCTCTTGGCCTTCGCGAGAAGCTCCTCGGTGAGGGGCTCTTTCCTTAGGGCCTTTTCCATCTCAACGATGTTTTGGATCTTGTGGAGGAACCACGGATCAATCCTCGAGAGCCGGTTGATCCTGTCGAGAGGCACGCCACATCGGATCGCCTCGGCAATGGCGAATATTCTCATGTCAGTCGGATTCGCGATTGCGTCCTCGAGATTCTCTAATTCGATGTCATTTCCGACGAGCCCGTACATCCCGACCTGGAGCATCCGTATCGCCTTCTGGAGCACCTCCTCGAAGCTCCGCCCTATCGCCATGACCTCGCCCACGCTTTTCATTTCGGAGCCGATGACGCGCGAGACGACCTTGAACTTGTTGAGGTCCCAGCGGGGGAATTTGAGCACGATGTAATCGAGGGCGGGCTCGAAGCAGGCCGTGGTCGAGCGCGTGATCGAGTTTCGGAGCTCGGGCAGCGCATGACCGAAGGCGAGCTCGGCCGCGATAAAGGCGATCGGGTAGCCCGTCGCCTTGGACGCGAGAGCGGACGAGCGGGAGAGCCGCGCGTTGACCTCGATCACCCGGTAGTCCTCGCTCCGCGGATCGAGGGCGTACTGAATATTGCATTCGCCGACGATGCCGAGATACCTCACGACCTTGATCGCAATCTCGCGCAGCTTGAAGTATTCGGAGTTCGACAGCGTCTGCGAGGGCGCGACGACGATGCTCTCACCCGTGTGAATCCCCATCGGGTCGAGATTTTCCATATTACAAATGGCGATACAGTTGTCGAAGGCATCGCGCATGACCTCGTACTCGATCTCCTTCCAGCCCGCGAGGCACTCTTCGACGAGGACCTGGGGCGCCGAGGAGAGCGCTCTCTCCAGCATGGATCTGAGTTTGTCGGCGCCGTCCGCGACTCCGCTCCCCTTCCCTCCGAGGGCGTACGCCGCGCGAATCATCACGGGATAGCCTATCTCGGCCGCGGCGCGAAGCCCCGCCTCGACGGTCGACACGGCCATGCTCCGGGGCGTGAGGACGCCAATCTCGCCGAGCTTCTCGACGAAGAGCTTGCGGTCCTCGGTGGCCACGATCGCCTCGATGGGCGTGCCGAGGACTTTCACGCCGTAGCGCTGGAGAACGCCGCTTTCGGCGAGAGCGACCCCGCAGTTGAGCGCCGTCTGCCCGCCGAACGAAAGGAGGATTCCATCGGGCGCTTGCTTCTTGATCACCTGCTCGACGAAGTACGGCTCGACGGGAAGGAAGTAGACCTTGTCCGCCATCCCCTCGCTCGTCTGGATCGTCGCGATGTTCGGATTGATGAGAATGACCCTCACGCCTTCATTCTTGGCGGCCTTGATGGCCTGGCTCCCCGAGTAGTCGAACTCCCCGGCCTGGCCTATCTGGAGGCCGCCGCTGCCGAGCAAGAGCACCGTTTTGATCCTAGGTTCCATCTCTCAAGCTTTCGATGAATGCGTCGAAAAGGTATTCGGTGTCCGTCGGGCCGCCGCTCGCCTCGGGGTGGAACTGCACCGACATAAAGGGGAGGCGCACGTGCCTGATCCCCTCATTCGTTTGGTCGTTGGCATTGACGAACCAGGGCTGCCAGCCTTCGGGCAGGGTTTTGGTATCCACGGCATACCCGTGGTTCTGCGAGGTGATGTGGCAGCGCCTGGTGCCGATCTCAACGCAGGGCTGGTTCTGGGAGCGGTGCCCGAACTTGAGCTTGTACGTGTCGGCGCCCGCGGCAAGGGCGAGGAGCTGATTGCCGAGGCAGATGCCGAAAATCTTCTTATTGCCGGCGAGCGCCTCCCGCAGGTGCCCGATCGTGGCGACGCACATCTTTGGGTCACCCGGGCCATTCGACACAAAAAGGCCCTCGTATTCATATTCGCCATTATTGAAATCATAATCCCAAGGCACGCGGATCACCTGGACGCCGCGCTTCAAAAAGCACCGGATAATGTTTGCTTTCATCCCGCAGTCAACGGCGAGGACCCGCGGCGCGCCGTCGCCGTAGACAATGGGCTCTGGCACGCTCACCTCAGCGACGAGATTTCTCTCATTCGGATCCTCGAAGGGCGGCGCCTTGTCGTACACGATCCTCCCGAGCATTGTGCCCTCGCGCCTGATCTTCTTCGTCAAGGCTCTCGTATCGACGCCCTGGATCGCGGGGACGCCCTGCTCGGTAAGCCACCGCGAGAGGCTCTTACTGGCGTTCCAATGGCTATAGTCGCCGCAACATTCGGCCACGACGAGCCCCGCGACCTGGACGCGCTCCGACTCGAAATGCCTCGGGATCGCGTCCCGGGCGTCAGCCGGCGGCACGCCGTAATTTCCGATGAGGGGATATGTGAGAATGAGGATCTGGCCGCGGTAGGATGGATCGGTGAGGGCCTCGGGGTAGCCCACCATTCCCGTGTTGAAAACGACCTCGCCGGAAACGGAGCGGGAAGCGCCAAAGGAGACGCCCTCGACGGCGGTGCCGTCTTTGAGCTCGAGGTGAATCTTTCTCCCTTTCTCCACTTCTCACCCTTCCGCTCGAAGCCCGATGCCCATGGGAATCTTCCTAAGATAAACCCGCTCTCCCGTAATTATCAAGGGGCCTCGGCGGCCGAATAAGAAAATTCTCAATTCGCGGCGACTGTGGTAGATTGTCGACAGCGTATCTCCCGTGGCGCCAGTCCGGTGCCGGGCTCTGAAGAAGGAGGAAGCTCGTGAAGAGTTCCATCTTTTTTCTGTGCGTTCTCGTGATTCTCGCCGCGCTCGTGCTGCCCAAGATTCTTGCGGTCGTCGGGGTCGTCGGTGGTTTGTTCCTGGGCCTCATCGTGGCTCTCGGGATAATACTCCTCGTCGTTTTCATCCTCGGGCTGACCCTTTCCACCGTCGGCCTGCTGACGGCAGGAGTCCTCGGACTCATCGGCGTTATTCTCCTCGCGATCGTCTTGCCATTCCTCGCGCCCTTTCTCCTCGTCCTTATTCCCATCGGGATTATCATTAAGCTCATTTTTCGCTGAGAGGTGACGGCGGCGTGACAAAGAAGGCGAGAGAAACGAAGATCGCTCTTGTGCAGCAGCTCGCGACCCCTGATCGGGCGGTCAACCGCACGAGGGGGCTCGAGGCGGTGACGAGGGCGGCGGCGCAGGGCGCACAGCTCATCTGCTTCGCCGAGCTCGCCTTCGAACCGTTCTATCCGCAGGAGCCGGCGGGCCCGAGCGCGGCCGACCTCGCGGAGCCGATTCCCGGCCTCACGACGCATGCGTTCGCGTCGCGGGCGGCGGAGCTCGGCGTCGCCCTCGTGCTCAACCTCTTCGAGCGCGCCGGAGAGAGCACCTACGATGCCTCGCCGGTCATCGACTCGGACGGGGCCCTCCTCGGGAAAACCCGAATGGTTCACGTGCCGGACTACGCCCACTTCCACGAGAGAGGCTATTACATGCCGGGGGACCTCGGGGCTCCGGTCTTCGACACGGCCTTCGGGAAGATCGGTGTCGCAATATGCTATGACAGGCATTTTCCCGAATACATGCGGGCGCTCGCTCTCGCGGGGGCGGAGCTTGTCGTCGTCCCGCAGGCAGGCGTGGTCGATGAATGGCCCAAGGGCCTCTTCGAGGCGGAGATGCAGACGGCCGCTTTCCAGAACGGCTTCTTCACGGCCCTCTGCAATCGGGTCGGTAAGGAGCCGGGGGTCGAGTTCGCGGGAGAATCCTTCGTCTGCGATCCCACGGGAGCCGTGATAGCGCGGGCCGGGAAGGGCACCGAGGAGATACTTCTGTGCGATCTCGATCTCGGGATGGTGGAGCGCTCGCATGCCCGCGGCCTTTTTCTCCCCGATCGTCGGCCCGAGCTCTACAGAAGATGGCTTTGGTAACCGCCGGCGCCCCGGATGCTCGCATCCGCGTGGCGCCCGATTCCGATTGAGAATTC
>JBGPBA010000094.1:0-5482 GCA_041481005.1 Candidatus Krumholzibacteriia bacterium
CTGGCGGGGCGGATGCATCATACGCTCCGCGCTGCTCGAGAGAATCATGGCGGCGTATCGACGCAAGAAGGATCTGGTCCACCTCCTCGCCGACCCGGACCTCGCCGCCGAGCTGAAGGCGGCCCAGAACAGCCTGCGCACCGTGGTGAAGGCCGCGGCGACATCCGGGATACCGGCCCCCGGCATGATGGCCGCCCTGTCGTACTACGACAGCCTCAGAAGCGCCCGCCTGCCTGCCAATCTGATACAGGCGCAGCGCGACTATTTCGGCTCGCACACGTATCAAAGGATCGACGAGCCGGGCACGTTTCACACCGAATGGAGCGAAGGGGTGCACGATGAAACCGTACAGACAGGCTGATCCGATCGTCGTCGTGATCTTCGGCGCCGCAGGCGATCTGACGTGGCGCAGGCTCACTCCGGCCATGTACCATCTGTTCCTCGATAAGTGGCTGGGGGAACGATTCGTCATCATAGGCCTGGATCGAAAGAGCATGAGCAACGAGGAGTTCCGCGCCCATCTCCGCGATGGCGTCGACACCTTCTCGCGGAGCGGCAAGGTCGACCCGAAGAAGTGGAAGGAGTTCAGCTCGAGGATATCGTATCGGCAGGCCGATTTCGCCGATCCCGCTGCCTACCGGGACCTCGCCCGAAAGCTCGAACACCTCGAGAAGGAATGGGTCGTCACGGCCGACAAGATATTCTACCTCGCCATTCCGCCCGGCATGATCAGAACCGTCACCTCGCACATCGGCAAGGCCAAGCTGAACCGGGATACTGAGCACAATAGGCTGGTCATCGAGAAACCGTTCGGCCACAGCCACGAGTCGGCGAAGGAGCTGAATCTTTACCTGCAAACAATCTTCTCGGAAAACCAGCTGTATCGCATCGACCATTACCTGGGGAAGGAGACCGTTCAGAATATTCTTGCCTTCCGATTCGCCAACTCGTTGTTCGAGCCCATCTGGAACAGGCGCTACATCGACCACATCCAGATCACGGTCGCCGAGCAGATCGGCATCGGCCACCGGGGGGCGTACTATGAGCACGCGGGAGCCATGCGCGACATGGTGCAGAACCATCTGCTGCAGCTCATGTGCCTGACCGCCATGGAACCGCCCGTCTCGTATCACGCAGACGAGATTCGCAACAAGAAGGTCGACGTCCTGCACGCCATTCGCCCGATTCCGCCGGAAAAGGTCGGGAGAGCGGCCGTCCGCGGCCAATATTACCGCGGCTGGATCGAGGGCGAAAAGGTCAAGGGGTATCGCGAGGAGGAAGATGTCGATCCGAAGTCGGTGACGGAGACCTTCGCCGCGGTGAAGTTCTTCGTCGATAACTGGCGGTGGCAGGACGTTCCATTCTACCTCCGCACCGGGAAGCGTATGCCGGCGCGGGAATCGAACATCGTGATCCAGTTTCTCGCGGTTCCCCATCAGTCCTTTCCGTCGATGGCGGTGCTGCAGCCGCAGCCCAACCGCCTGATCATCCATATCCAGCCTGAAGAGGGCATCACGATACGCTTTCAGGCGAAAAAGCCCGGAGAGGTCATTCTCCTGAGCCCGGTCGACATGAAATTCAGCTACCTCGACTCATTCAAGACGAAGCCCCCGGAGGCGTACGAGACGCTGCTGCTCGACGTCATGCTCGGCGATCCAACCCAGTTCATGCGGGGCGATTAGCTCGAATCCGCCTGGGCGGTGCTCGCCCCGATACTCGATGTCTGGCAAAACGTCGAGTCGACCGATTTTCCCGATTATGCCGCCGGCACGTGGGGGCCCGAGGCCGGCGAGGTGATCATCGCGGGGGACGGCCGCACGTGGCACCAACCCGAGATTTCGAAGACGAAGGAAGGGGAAACCTGCCCGACGTGAGATGGATGGCGGCGAAACTTGTCCTCATCGGGGTCGCGATCTCGATCGGCGCCGCCGTCGCAGCTTTTTTGATCTGGGCCGCCTGGTACGGGTCGGCCGACTACACCGCTCGCCTCCTCGCGGAGCGGAGCGCCATCGTCAAAATCGAGGAGCGGACGGTCTCCGACTCCGGGGGCCGGCGGGTGGTCGCCTTCAAGCTGCTCGACCGGAGCGGCCGGGTCACCACCGGAGAGCTGCGGCTTCCGGCCGGTGCCCGCGGTCCTATGCCTGCTCTCCTCATCCTCGCGGGGCACGACACGGGCAGCAAGGCGGCAGGCCTCATCCACGTGCAAGAGCCCGCCGTCATCTGCGCAATGGATTACCCGAGCTATCCTCGATGGAAGGTGGGCGTTCTTCGGGCACCGCGTGTTTTGTCACAGCTCGATTCTCGGGCGATGTCTTCGGTCGGTATGTCTTTCGCGGTCCTCGACTATCTCTGCTCGAGGCCGGAGGTGGACACGAGCCGCGTCGTCGTCCTCGGCGCGAGCTTCGGGGTGCCCTTCGCCGTCATCGCCGCGGCCCTCGACTCGCGGCCCAAAGGGCTCGTTCTCCTGTACGGGGCGGGCGATCTCGAGAGGATCATCGACTGGAACCTGAGAGGAGACATTCGCTCGGGAATTCTCCGATGGCTGGCGAGCCGCATCCTCGGCGCTCTCACCTCTCCATTCGAGCCCTCGGCTTACATCGGCCGGGTATCTCCGCGGCCCCTTCTCATGGTGAACGGCCGTAACGATGAGAAAATGCCCCCGCCCTGTGTCGAGCTTCTGTATCGCCGGGCGGGGGAACCGAAGGAGATAGTTTGGATCGGCTCGAGTCACGTGGAGCCGTCCGAAACCGGTCTGATCGACTCCCTCACCGCCATCGTATCGGGGTGGCTGAAGAAGAATCGCTTCCTTTGAGCACCGCGCCATGCAGCCGAGGCCATCGTCCTCCCCTAAACCGCAGAACCGCCGCCTGTCTCACGCCCGCTCGCGGGGCGGCCCTACCTCATCAAAACCATTTTCTTCGAGATCGTCTCGCGCCCGGCCCGGAGCCTGTAGAAATAAACACCCGAGCTCGCGGCTCTTCCCGCGTCGTCGATCCCCCTCCAGGGAACTGAATGCATTCCTCGCGGCGTCACCGCTCCATCAAGGAGCCGGCTGATGAGCCGCCCCGAGGCGTCGTAGATCTCCAACGTCACGGGACATTCGTCCGGCAGATAGAATTCGATCGCCGTCGAGGGATTGAACGGATTCGGATGATTCTGGAATAGCCTGAGCGGCATCGACGGGGTCGATACCTCCTCAGTCTCGAGAAGAAGACTTCTCTCCCCGCCCGCGCGCTCAACCTCGACGCGATACTTGTAGGTCGTCCCGGGATCGACGCTTCGGTCTTCGAATGTGAACTTGAGATTGTTCTCCTCGATCTCCCCCCGCGGGAGCTCGATGAAATCTCCCCCCGGCGCCGAGGAGCGCAAGATTCGCTGGGCGGATCTGTCGACGGGCTTGTAGAGCGTCCATTCGACCCTGATGCCGCCCGCGTCATACGAGGCGGCATAGCTCTGAAGGAGCACGCCGACCGAGATATCCGCAGGATTCAAGAGTGCACACGGGCCGACGTTGCCGTGATTGTCGACGGCGGCCAGCTTATAGAAGTATCGATCATTCGTCGTCCAGCCCGGGTCCTGGTACGAATTCTCGGCCGTCGACCCGACCCAATTGGTCTCGCACGGGATGAAATCCGCCGCGAGATCCTTATAGATCGAATAGCGCGAAACGTCCGGATCCTTGTTTGCATTCCAAATAAGCTTGAGCCCTTTCGGCTCCTCGCCCACGGTCCCCACGCCTATGAAACCCGTCGGAGCCGATGGAGCGAGATTGTCGACCGAGTATCCGCTGTCGGGCTCCGACTGCCAGTACGTCTCGCCATACTTCTCGTGCGCCATGACGAGAAACTTATGCCAGCCGGGGTCAGCGGCCGTCGAGTCGTAGAGGGTGGCCGCGGTATACGTGTACCGGCCGAGTCTCTTGGCATCCACATTGACGAGCCATTCCCAACCATACGTAGCGTTGCCCATCTTCGAAAGGAAGAAAGCGTGTCCGGAGTAACCTTTCGTCACTTCAGCGGGAGTCTTGAGCGTCTTGCCTTCGCCGCAAAGCGCCGCCGTTTGCGCCGGGGAGAGCATTCTCCAAACCGAGTAATAGTCAACAAACGTCCTCGGCTCGATATCGAAGGCCGCGGCATCCCACGTCACCGTGACCCTGCCGCCTTGATCGTAGGGGACATCCCTGACCTCCACGATTCTCGGCCCTGCCCGCGGCGGCTCGTACGTGCCTTCACCGCTATGCGTAACCTTATGCAGGTAGATTTGCCCCTGCCAGCGACGATAGTCGACCCATGAAATGATGGCTCCCCCCGAATCATCCGCGAGAACAAAAGGATACTCTTGTTGCGAACCCAACGCGCATACCGCCTGCTTATCCATGGGCCAAGCAAGGGTGCCGTTCGCCTCCACTCGCTGGACATGGATATCCCTATCTCCGTACATGTCGTACGTGGAGGCCGCTTCCGCGATGATGGCGCCCCCGGCGCCGTCGGAAGCCAGCTGTGCATAGCTCAAATCATTGAGCGATGACACGAGCACGCCGTTGGAAGTCCAAATGAGCGATCCATTCGCATCCATCCTCTGGGCATGGAGGCTGGATCTGTTGTCCGCGCCCCATTCGCCCCAGACAAAGATGGCCCCTCCCGAGCCATCGGCGGTCATATTGTACCCATCTTCCGAGTAGGAGTTATGGCGCACAGGCATCCCCTCCGGCGCCCACTTCAACGTGCCGGTGGAATCGACCCTCTGAGCAAATATATGAGTGATGCCGTAAATATCGCTGTGGAAGGCGATGATGGCGCCTCCAGCGTTGTCAGAAACGGCCTCGAGATAATCTTGAAATCCTGCCGCGGGACAAACGGCGATGCCGTCTTCGGCCCACGCCGCCGAGCCGCCGGCGTTTACCCTCTGGGCGTAGACTTTGTAGGAGTCTCCCGACCGATAGTCGACCCACGTGATGATTGCCCCGCCGGCTCCATCCGCCAGAGGCACGGGATTGTATTGGTCGAGGGGCGCCCGGCAGGCCGGCACGCCGCTCGGTGTCCACAGCGGGGAGCCGCTGGCATCCAGCCGCTGAGCATAGACGTCGAATGTGGCTCCATTTCGGCCGTCCATCCAGGCGACGATGACGCCTCCCGACCCGCCGGAGGCCGCCCATGCGTTGTCTTTGCCGAAGGGGCCCGAGCAGACGGGCACCCCCTGGGCGCCCCACACGAGCGAGCCGTTCGCATCTATCCTCTGGGCATAGAAGTCCGGGTACGTCGCTCCGCAGTAATCCTTCCAGACGACGATGGCACCCCCCGCGCCATCCGAAACGACACAAGATGAACCTTCGACATACTCTCGCGAACTGACAGCAACTCCCTCCGGCGCCCACATGATGGTCCCATTTGCGTCGACCCTTTGGACGTAAACCCTCGACATGCCGCTGTGATAATCCCACCAGGCGATAATGGCGCCTCCCGCGCCATCCGAGACCATCTGC
>JBGPBA010000095.1:0-5470 GCA_041481005.1 Candidatus Krumholzibacteriia bacterium
ACGCCTGCCAGGCGAGCTCCTTCCCCGTCTCCTGCGCCCGGCGCACGAACTTCGTGATGCCGGCGCCGACTATTGCTACTCTCCTCATTCCCATTGCCCGAGACCTCCTACATGTTCGAAAGAATGGCAACCGCTCCCGTGGCCGTCGGGATGCCGCGCCACGCCTGGGCGAGCCCGACGTTCACCTCGGGAATCTGGCGGGCGCCGGCATGGCCGCGGAGCTGCTCGACGAGCTCGAGAATCTTGTGCGCGCCGGACGCCTCGAACAGGTGCCCCACGCCGAGCGCCCCGCCCGACACGTTGATCGGGATCTCGCCCTGGATCGAGGTGGCCCCGCCGTCGAGCAGGTGCCCCGCCTCGCCGGGCTTGCAGAGCTTGAGCGCTTCCATGTGCTGGAGCTCCTTGTACGAATATTCGTCGGAGATTTCAGCGAAGTCGATCATGCCGAGCGGGTTCGCGATCCCCGCCATCTTGTACGCCATCTCGGCCGCGAGGCGCGCGTAGGCGGCCTCTCCCCATTCGCGCATCTCGAGGGTCGGCGTGTCGGAGCACCAGCCGAGCCCCTCGATCCAGATGGGGGTCTCGCAGAGCGCCCGGGCCGTCTCCTCGTCGGCGAGCACCGCCACGACGGCGCCGTCGGCGTGCGGGGCGATGTCGAGACGCCTGATCGGGAGCGATATCGGCTCCGACTCGAGGACGTCGCGCTCGGTGATCTCCGCGCCGAAGGCCGCGTACGGGTTTCGCATCGCGTTCCCCTTGTTCTTCACGACCACCTTCGCGCAGTCCTCGATCGACGTGCAGTTCTCGAACATGTAGCGCGTCATCTCGAGGCCGGCGATCGCGTGCGGCGACTCGCGGAGCGGCCGGTTGTACACCGGGTCGAGGGCGAAGCCGATGACTTCGTCGACGTTCTTGATGTTGGACGCCTTGCTGTGGGCCTCGATCGAGACCGTCTTGAAAGCGCCCGTCATGATCATCATATAGCCGACGGCCATCGCCTGGATGAAGTCGCCGGGGACCGTCTGCGTGGGCTTGAGGACCGCCCCGATCTGATCGGGACAATACTCGTCGCAAATACTGTACCCTTCGATGAAGTCCTCCGCCGCCGTGATGAAGCCGCCGATCTCGCTCGGCTCGATCCCGGCGTCGGTGTAAGCCTTCCGGGCCGCCTCGAAGATGAGCTCCCGGTAGGAGACATCGGGAGTGATGGGTCGAAAGCCCGTCGTCCCGATGCCGACGATTGCGACTCGTTTCACCATAAACCTCACCTCGCGATTGTTGATGCGCAGGCGCAAACAGTGATTGAGCTTCTCTTGGGTCTTGGGGCAAAAGTGCGGGATCGATTCTCGCATACTCTGTGATGTGGCGCAAGAACTAATGAAGAAACCGGCGGGGGTGGCAGAGGGCAAACACGGGAAAACGGTCCCCGGCGTCGCGCTCCCTCTGCCCGGACCCGCGAACGACGCAGGAGCGCCCCTTCCCCGGAGCATCCCGGGAATTTTCCTCTTGACGATGCGCGACAACTGTCGCATATTATGTGCGACAGATGTCGCATGACGCATCGGTGCCCGGCACCCCGAGCCCTCGGGCGCTCGCGTCCGGTCCGACACGGAGGTCTCATGAAACGAAAACTACCGGATCTATCCCGCTTCGAGCTCCAGTGCCTGAGGAGGCTCTGGAAACGCGGGGAAGCGACCGTCCGGGAGATCCAGGCCGATCTGCCCTTGTCCCCGAGCTATTCGACCGTCCGCAAGATACTCGAGCGTCTCGAGACGAAGGGGGCCGTGCTGCGCGTGAGGCGCCAGGGCAAGGCCTGGGTGTACCGGTCGGAGGTCCCGGCGTCGGAGATCACCCGGAAGGAGATCCGACGTCTCCTCGACAGCCTCTTCGACGGGTCGGCCCTGTCCCTTGTCTCCCATCTCGCCGACATGAACGAGCTGTCGGTCGAAGATCTCCGAGAGATCGAGGAAGAGCTCGGCAAAGGCCGCCGGCGCAAAGTCGAGGCGAAACCGAAAGAGCGGAGGAAAGGCTCATGAACGCCATATGTGTCTTCTGGCGCGAAATGCTCGTCCATCTCTGGCAGACGACGCTCGTCCTCGTGCTCGTTTTCATGATCGGGCGAGCCCTTCGCGGCGCCCCCTCACGCGCGAGCCACGTCCTATGGAGTGTCGGGCTCGTGAAGATATTCCTGCCCCTTTCGCTCCTCGGGGGCTTGTCCAACGCGCTCTACCGGGCCGTGGCGGGGGGCGTAGCGCCGCACGGGCGGGCCGCTATCCCGATGCTGCCCGCGGTGAACGTCGTTCTCGATCCGATCGGCGACCGGGCCCTCCCAGCGCCCGGATCGACACTGTCTTATGTGGCTTTGGTGGCCACCATCTGCTGGACGGCATTGGCTATCTTCTTCGTTTCGCGCATTTTCATCGATGCGGTCCGGGCGCGGCGGCACGGAGGGAGACCGCTGTCCTCCCTCGACAGTCCATCGGCGAAGCGGCTCGCGGGGATTCTCGACGACGTCGGAATTCCCCGGGACCGCGTTCTATTGTGCGAGCCTTTCGTGATGCCGACGGTCGTCGGTCTCGCGAGACCGAAAATGCTCATACCCGAATGTCTCGTCCGGGAGCTTCAGGAAGAGGAGATCCGCGCGATCCTCCTCCATGAGGAGACCCACAGGCGCCGCAGAGATCCGATGCGCGCGGCCGTTTATCGCATGGGGCTCGCGCTCTTCTTCTTTTATCCGCCGCTCTATCCGGTTCTTCGCCGCCTGCGCTCGACGGCCGAGTTCGCGTGCGACGAGAGCGTCATCCAGTCGGGAGTTTCCGCACGAACCTATGCTCGAGCCCTCGCCGGGACGCTCGAGCGCGGGCTTGCCTCGCCGGCCTTAGCCGCGGCCGCCGTCGGTGAGAGATCGTTTCTCAGCCGGCGGCTCAAGCGGCTGCACACCCTCGACCCAGGGAGGTACGCAATGCGTTTGCAGTATCGTATTCTCATCGCGGTCGCGGCGCTCGCCGTGGCCGCCGCCACATTCTATCCAATGCCGATGCGAGCGGACTCCGAGGGAAGTCAGAATTCGAGCGCCGTCCGCCTGCACGGGGCTGATACGACGTCCACGTTCTATCCCTTTGACATACCCCCGAAGGTTGTCAAATTCGTGCAGCCCGAGTATCCGAAGGAAGCGAGAAGGCTGGGCCTTCAGGATACTGTCCTGCTGAACGTCACAATCGACGAAAAAGGGAACGTGGCGAAGGCGACCCTGATCCGGGTGTCCGAGCTCGAAGGGAAGAGGGGCAATGGAATGCGCAAGGCGAAAATCCGGGAGCTTCAGGGCCAATTCGTACAAAGCGCCATTGACGCCGTCATGAAATTTACATTTACGCCCGCCATGCTCCAGGGCAAGCCCACGCCGGCGAGCGTGGCGATACCATTCAGGTTCAAGCTGCACTAACGGCCGCCGGGGCTCCGATTCACGGCGCCTCCAGCCGCGTGCTTCCGATTGACGAGCCCGGTCTCTCAATGGCTCCATCGAGATCGGGCTTGTCTTCCCAAAGATAACGCTGCTAGAATAGCCGTGCGGTATCAGTGTCACGGAACCTCTTCTCCATGTATCGGCAAACGTCAGTATCGAGGCGAGCAGTCACCCTTGCCCGAAGGAGGCAGATTATATGAAGTATGCATTGGCGCTATTCGTTGTGGTCACACTCGCGGTGCTTCTGTGCCCGCCGAGTCAGTTGATCGCCGGCGAGAAGGAAACGGCTAAAGTCGAGGAAGCATCGACCGTATGGACCCAGATTCAGGGCATTCCGGAAAAGAGCATCCCCGACTGGATGCTGAAAAACGCGTACGCGGTCGCCGTCATTCCGCACGTGATCAAGGTGGGTTTCATTGTGGGGGGCCGCTACGGATGGGGGGTCCTCTCGGTTCGATCAGACAAGGGCGGCTGGAGCCCGCCGATCTTCGTATCGATGACCGGAGGCAGTTTCGGATACCAGATAGGCGTGGAGGCCATCGACGTGATTCTCGTTTTCAAGAGCAGCAAGGGCATCAACAAGATCTCCGAGGGCAAATTCACCCTGGGAGTGGACGCGAGCGTCGCTGCGGGTCCCGTCGGGCGAACCGCATCGGCGGGGACCGAGGCGACGCTGCAATCGGAGGTGTACTCGTATTCGAGAACCCGGGGGCTCTTTGCCGGCGCGATGATAGCGGGCGCGTATCTCAAAGTCGATGATGACGCGAACAGGGCCTTTTATGGCGCGGCGGGAGAAAAGACGGCGAACGTATTCAGCGGCGCCGTAAAGGTTCCCGAGGCCGCCGAGGCATTCGTGACGGCGTTGAACAAGGCCCGGTAGCGGGCGTCTTTCGACTCGGCCCTATTCGAGATTAGACACCGAGAGGAGGCGGACGATCAGCGGTCGTGCCGGCCTCGCCGGCGATTTCTGCGTCTATGACAGCATGACGGACGCCGTATCTTGACTCCCTATGGAATGACGCTGATCTCGATCCGGCCGATGGTCATCGCACCGGAGTTGTCGCCGGCCTCCACAAATAGGGTGTGTGTGCCCGAGTAGAACGTCATCGAGGCGCTGAAGTTGAAAGGGCTCGGCAGCACACTCCAATCGTTGGGATCATTCACGTCCTCGACATCCCAACCATACCTGTAGGCCGTGATTTCGCCTCCGTATGAGCTGGCGTCCGCCTGCCAGGTGAAATTCAATGCCGTCCCCGGGGGGATCGCCGGGACTACGATCGTTGAATCCGTCCCAGGGAACTGCATGTTTCCGAAATGCTGTTCCGTGACCGTCAGGGTCGGCCCCGACTGGAAGATGAACACAAGCCGCCGGGCGTTCGTCCTGCCGCTGAAATGCGTCGTTACCATGCCGAACCGATTCTTCGCCTGGACGGCGAAGAGGTAAACCTTGCCCGATTCCAGCGCTATAGCACCTGTTCCCAGTGCCGATGGCCCGCTTGCGTACGGAGCCCACCTCGACCACTTGTCCTCGTAACGGGATGGATTCGTCTCGAGGTCTCGGATGACGTCAAAGTCCGGATCGTAGTTGCCGGCCGCGTCAACCGCCAGGGTCAAAAGGCCGCGAACGGAATCGGGATCTGTTCTCGTTCCGCTGTGCCAAGTGAACTTGATTACCCTTGCAAGTGAGATGTTTATAACGGTCAGTTCTGCAGTCGGCGGTAAGTCGATGATGACGTAGGGCTCCTCGATGATGGGACGAACCGGATGGTGACAGCCCGTGAATACGACGAGGGACGCTGCCGCCAAGACGGCCGCGCAGAACACGACCTTTCTCATAGACTCCCCCTTAACTCGGGGTCGCGACAGTTTCGAGATCGGCGATCGTGCGTGTATTCGGTTGGCGATGAGTAATTCCGCTATCTATCTACAAAATATCGACCGCGCGGAGCCGCGTCAACCTCAGAAGTAAACGCTCATGCCGAAAAGGACGCCCGTGTTGCTCATGTC
>JBGPBA010000096.1:0-5406 GCA_041481005.1 Candidatus Krumholzibacteriia bacterium
CGAGTACAAGGACGGCGACACGTATCTCGAGAAGTATCTCGCATACGACGAATCCCTGCGCGGACCGAGACCGGAACTCCTCGTCGTCCATCTTGTCGACCCGAAGAGGATCGCGGCGATCGGGTACTGTTTCGACGGAGGCGTGGCGCTCGAGCTCGCAAGGAGCGATTCGAGTACGGGCGGGGGTCGGCTGCGCGGCGGCCGTACTGTCCGGCATGTTGTCCGGAGGCGAACCTACCTGCGGCTGCTCGGGGGACAATCCTCAATAGTTCCCGAAACCGTCACCCGTTCTCTTGTATCCACGCAAGGCACGGGCGGCGGGAAAGCCGGGTAACGCGGCATTATATCGAGGTAGAATCTCAGACAATTGCAGGTCGTGTTGTCATAGACCAGATTGCCTTGCACCGGGCACTCGAATATCGGGCATCCGCGCACAAGATCGAAGCAATACCAACTCGTGATTAAGGCGAGCCACGCGCCGCTCTCTTGAAAGTAGTTTCCGTAAACCCGATTATCGTTTGAGGCATCTCTGAAGCGAACGCAGTTTCCCGTGAATCGCAAGAAGGTATTGCCCTCGATAACATTCTCCGAGCTATGATGCGCAAGATAAACGCCGTTCGGGGCAAGTTCCCCCGGCGCATTAGCGCAATCAATGAACGTGCAATGGCGCACCGTATCCAGCCGAGTATTCACGAAATCAAGGACGCCATACGCGAGAAGGGCGCTCGGATTTGAAAGATTTCCGATAGAGTCAAATACGCAATTCTCGATGACGTTCTTCCCATTCCAGCCGTCGCCTAGATTGAGACGATCACCGATGAAAGCTATAGCGCCGGCCGTGTAACGAAGGATGTAGAGCCTTTTGAAATGCAGATGTGTATGAGCGTTCGACGATGCTTGGAGCGTGAACAAAGGCGAATCGGAGGCCGCCGCCAATTGGAATGTGGCATAGGCGCTATCGGGATAAGCCTCGAAATTGATTCTATGATCCCCATTGATAAAAGTCCACGTGCAGGTCTGATCGTAATAGACGCCGAGGTTGCTTATGATGCGGATGGTGATGTCCCGGCCCGGACTTTCCGCCGAAACAATCTCTTGAATGCGGTTCAGCGTTCGCACGGGATCGGCCGCCGTCGCGTTCGCGCTATCGTTTCCGAGCGGAGACATATAGAACAACGCCCTTTTGTTGGTGCTGCCGGCCGCGGGAGAGAATGTCGAGTTGCCGCACTCGAAGGCGAGGAGAGAAAAGGCAAGGGCAACGACGATATGTTTCCGCATGTCCCTATTATACCGCACCATTCCGCGCCGCAGGAGAGATATGATAGCCCGCCTGCCCGGCGGTTCCGATATTTCCATCGCGGCTCCGTAGTGCTACGATCTTCGGGGGGCAACGGCTCGGCTTATGACATGCCGCGGCGCCCGGCGACCGAGTCACGCCGGCGCACCGGGCGGCATGTCCAATGGGAAGGAGTCCGCATGAACATGATCTCGCCTATGGTCGCCGTCTCGGCAATTGTCCTCTTGGCCGGGCTCGGCAGCGTTCCCGCGCGCGCGGCTGTTCACACCGAAGTCGTCGAATACAAGGACGGCGATACGAATCTCGAGGGGTATCTGGCATATGACGAATCCGTGCACGGACCGAGACCGGGAATCCTCGTGGTCCACGAATGGAACGGTCTCGGGGATTATGTAAAGGGGCGAGCACGGCAGCTCGCGGAATTGGGATACGTCGCCTTTGCAATTGACGTGTACGGCAAGGGAGTGCGTCCCAAGACGATGGAGGAAAGCTCGAAGGAGGCGGCTATCTACAAGAACGACCGGCCGCTCATGCGCAGGAGAGCGGCGGCGGGGCTCGCCATTCTCACGAAGAACCCGCTTGTCGACACGAAGAGGATTGCGGCGATCGGGTACTGTTTCGGCGGGGGCGTGGCGCTCGAGATCGCGAGGAGCGGCGCCGACATTGCCGGCGTCGTGAGCTTTCACGGCAACCTGGACTCGGCGAACCCCGCCGACGCGAAGAAGATTCGGGCGAAGGTCCTCGTGCTGCAAGGTTCGGAGGATCCCGTCGCGCCCCGCGAGGTCGTTTCCAGTTTTCAGAAGGAAATGGACGACGCCCGCGTCGACTGGTACATGACGACCTATGGGAACACCGTGCACGGCTTCACGAACCCGGCGAACGGAACCGATTCATCCAAAGGCGCGGCCTACAACGAAGAATCCGATCGACGGTCCTGGCAAGCCATGCGCGATTTCTTCTACGAGATTTTCGCGAGGCATTAGGGGAGAGTCACCCGGGGGCTCACGAGCAGAGGCCGGCTCGGATCGCGCGAATCATTTGAGTTGCCGTCGAATCGAGCGAAGAGGATAATCGGGCAACGTGATCGACCGTACACACTGCTACCTTTCCTTAGCGCGACAGGCGCTTCCGTGCGTGGAGGGTTCAGTGTCTATCCTGTCGAACCGCATTTCAACAGATTCTCGGATTCCCCCGTTGAGGTTGAACCCCGCCCGGAGGACAGCATGACGCAGGTGAAGGACGAAATCGCCGCGCGGCAGCGAACAGAGAAAGTCCTAGAGGAACGGAACCGCTGGCTTGCGTCCATGAACGAGCTGAGCGTCGAGCTCGCGTCGATGCCCGCCGATGAGAGCATCGCGAGTTTCGCGGTGAAATGGCTCAAGGATATGAGCGGTGCGGTCGCGGCAGGCTTCTCGCATTACGATCCGAGCAAACGGATGCTCGTTCCGGTTCATACGGAGGTAGAGCCGGGGATTCTCAAGAAGATCGATCGGTTACTGGGGCACGCGTCGAAGAACCTGCTTTCCCCGGTCGACGACGAGACGTATCGCGTAATAACGAGAGAGATAGTCGGAACGCGGCGAACGTTCACGGAGATCACCTTCGGGGCGGTACCGGCGCCGGTCAGCGCCGCCCTCCAGAAGCTGATGAACATCGATCATTTCATCAGCCTCGCCTATGTCGTCGAGAACGAGCTCTACGGCAGGTCGGTTCTCGCGATCAAGGCCGGCGTACCCGATCCGCCGTTCGAGTTCTTGAAATCGTTTGCATACATGATCGCGGTCTCTCTAAGGCGGCGCCGCTCTGAGGAAGCGCTGAGGGAATCCGAAGAGAAGTTCTTCAAGACGTTTCACGCGAGCCCGATGATGATGGCAATTGTGGCATTGAAGGGCGGACGGTGCATCGAGGTCAACAGCGCGTTCGAACGGCAGACTGGGTATCACCTGGATGAGGTCGTCGGACGAATGATCCCTGAAGCGGTCGGCGGGTCCCCGGTGAAGGGGGCGCGCCGAAAATTGATGTCCGCGGGAAGCCTTCATGACCAGGAATGCGAGTACCGGACGAAGAGCGGGGAGCGCCGGGTCTGTCGCTTTTCCGCGGAGCTGATCGAGTTCGCGAAGGAGCGATGCGTTCTCGTGGTAGCCGATGACATCACCGAGCGCAAACGAATGGAGAAGCTTTCCCAGGCCCAGCGCAATCTGGCTCTCGCCCTCAGCGCGGTCGCGACGCTTGAAGAGGGGCTGCGTCTGTGCTGCGAGACCGCCCTCGAATTGTCGGGCATGGACTGCGGCGGTTTCTATATGGTGGATGAGGCAACCGGTGCGCTGGATCTCGTTTTTCATGTCGGGCTATCGCCCGCGTTCGTCAAAAGCGTGTCGCACTACGACGCCGATTCCTCGCACACGCGCATGGTTATGGCGGGCAAGCCGCTCTATGCGAAACATCACGAGCTCGGCGTCGCCCTGGACGAGGCGGAACGGCGTGAGATGCTGCGAGCGATCGCCGTCGTTCCCGTGTTGAGCGACGACCGCGTCGTCGGCTGTTTGAACATCTCCTCTCACACCCTCGATGAAGTGCCGGCCCATGCCCACGATGCCATCGAAGCGCTCGGGGCTCAAATCGGCACCGCGGTCGCGCGCCTCAAGGCGGAGGAATCTCTCCGGCGGCGTCTCAAGGAGCTGATCGCGGTCTATCGAACGAGCAGCCGGCTTCAGAAACTGGTCGCCCTCGACGCCTTGATGCGCGATCTGATCCTCATACTGGAAGAGAATCTCACGTACGAATACGCGGCGTTCCTCCTGATCGACGACGCAACGGGAAGGCTCTATCCGTTCGCCGTTTCCGACCGGGGCCGCATTGAGACCGATGGGACGCCGATGAGCGAGCATGGCATGAGCGTCGGAGTCGGAATCATGGGCGACGTCGCGCGGACGGGGCGGAGTGTTCGAACAGGGGATGTGCGAAAGGATGCCCGGTACCTTCCGATGCGTGCCAGCATTCGGTCTAAACTCTGCGTGCCGCTACGTACCGCCGAGAAAATCATCGGGGTAGTGAATGTGGAGAGCCGGTGGCTCAATGCCTACACCGAGGCGGACCAGCGCATTCTGGAGCATATCGCGGTTCAGGCCGGCGTCGCCATTCAGAACGCGCGTCTCCTGGAGATGGTAAATAAGGAGCTCGCCGAACGCAAGCGGGCGGAGGAAGCGCTCAAGGAGGAGCACGGCAGGCTCGAAGCGACCCTCCACGCGATCCCCGATCTCATGTTCGAGGTGACTCGGGATGGACAAATTCTCAGCTACCATGCGCCGGAGCACGAGGCGCTGTACGCGCCTCCGGAACACTTCATCGGTAAGACGGTCGCGGAAGCGCTTCCCGGGAAGGCGGCGGACGCCGCCCTCGAGGCGATCGCCCGGGCCGACGAGAACGGCCGGCATAGTGGCGCCGTCTACTCTCTGGACATGCCCACGGGCCGGCGTTGGTACGAGCTTTCAATCGCCGCCAAAGGCGAAGCGGAAGAGCCGCGCGATCGCTTCCTCGTGCTCGTACGAGAGATCACCGAGCGCAAGCAGGCCGAGGAGCTCCGCATCGCCAAAGAGGTGGCCGACGCGGCCAACCGGGCGAAGAGCATTTTTCTGACGAATATGTCCCATGAGATTCGAACGCCGATGAACGCGATCCTGGGCTTCTCCCAGCTGATGCAGCGCGATCCCTCGCTCAGTCCGGGCCAGAAGCAGCATCTCGAGTCGATCAACAGGAGCGGAGAGCACCTCCTTGCCCTGCTCAACGACATCCTGGACGTCTCGAAGATCGAAGCCGGTCGCGTGTCGTTGAATCCGTCGACGTTTGACCTCTATGCGCTGTTCGACGATCTACAGATGATGTTCCGGGTGCTCGCGGACAGGAAGAGCGTGCGTTTTGCCATCGAGCGCAGCGGCAATGTGCCGCGCTTTATCGTGACCGATCAGGGGAAGCTGCGGCAGGTCCTCATCAACCTTCTCGGGAACGCCGTCAAGTTCACCGAGAAGGGCGAGATCATCGTGCGGGTTGACGTCGTCCCCGGAACGGGAGGTGAGTCCCGCCTGACCTTCGAGATCGAGGATACAGGGCCG
>JBGPBA010000097.1:0-5395 GCA_041481005.1 Candidatus Krumholzibacteriia bacterium
CTTGAAGACGGTGATGGTGTACGTGTGGTTCTCCATTTTCGAGTTCGCCACGATGACGTCCGGGTCACCATCCCCGTCGAGGTCCGCGCAGACAATCGCGGTCAGGTCGAGTCCCGCGGCGAAGGAGATAGGAGCCGAGAAGACGCCCTTTCCGTCGCTCAACGCAGCCCGAACGTTATAGTCATTCTGCCACGTCGTAAATGCAAGATCCATGTCCCCGTCGCAGTCGAGATCGGCGGGCCAAAGGCAATAAGGTGAACCTGAAAAGGCGATCCTCGGTTCTTCGAAGACGCCATTGCCGTTGTTCTTGAGAAGACATGCATAGCCACAGCACCAGTTGACGGCCAGATCGACGTCGCCGTCCCCGTCGAAATCGGCCGCAGCCACACTGGATACCCTCTGGTTTCCGTACCTGACCCCTTCTCCGAACGTACCATCCCCGTGATTCATGAATACGCCTAGAGTGCCACTGCTATAACAAGCCAGCGCAATGTCTCTGTAGCCGTTGTTGTTCAGGTCGACGCAGCTGATCGAGCTGGCCCCGTCGCCTCCCATCTGCGAGATGGGAGCTCGGAAGGTTCCATTGCCGTTATTCATGAGAATGGCGATGGGAGCCGCGTATCTGCCGACCACCAGATCGACGTCGCCGTCGCCGTCCAAATCGCCCGCACCGAGACCGCAGCTGTAACCGCCCGTCGCAGAACCGACGGGGATCCCGAACAGCCCCCCTCCCAGATTGTCGAGGATCCACACGGCAAGGGACGCATCACAGGCGACCGCGATCTCATTGGCGCCGTCACCGTCGAAATCGGCGCAGACGACCGCGATCGGGCGCCTCGCAACCGGATGAAAGAGGGGGGCGGCAAACGTTCCATCTCCCTTGTTCAAAAGTGTGGCGATGTCCTCGCTTGCATAATCCGCCACAACGAGATCATTGAAACCGTCGCCGTTGAGGTCGGCCGCAGCAAGGGCCGCTGGAATGGTCCCGACCTCGTAATCACGGCGGCCGGCGAGAAGCGAGAAGGGCTGGCTCACGGTAATCGTCGCGGACAAGGCCCCGTTGCCGGAGCCGGTGATCGTGACCGTGCCCACGCGGTCGGCCCCTGACGTATTGGCACTCGCCGTCAAGGAGAGGCTCCCTGGTGTGGAACCGGCAAGCTCGGTCGAACCGAGCCAGTCGACATCCCAGGTCGCAGTCCAGGCGACGGGGACCGGATTTCCGCAGTTCGTCACGGCGATGGCCGGGCTCACGCCTCCCTCTGGCGGCGCCGTCCACCGCGCCAGCGAAACGCAGAGCGTCGGCTTCCCGGCGGCCTGCGTCACGACAATCATCTTCGGCGAGCCGTTCGCGCCGGTGCCCGTGATTCGAATCGTATCGGCTCTGGCGACCTGGGTCGTGTTCGTATCCGCGAAGATGATAAAGGAGCCGGGAGTGTTGCCCCGGTCATGGGTAAGCGTCAGCCAGTCGGCATGCTTTTCCGCCACCCACCCGAAGGAGGTGAGCTTCCCGCAATCATCGATGGCGATCGACGAACTCGCTCCGCCGAGCCCCGGGACGTCCCAGCTCGCCATCGAGATGCACAGAACCACGGCCTTTGAGTTCGTGGGCTCCTGATTGGAGCAGCCGAGGACACCGCCCAGAGCGATGGACAAGACAAGGAGTAAGAAAGCACCGGGACGAGCCATACGAAGCATCGCGAAGCTTCCCTCCGCCACCGCGAACAGAGAACTCTCTGACTCTCGAATATCGGCTGTCCCCTGGAGCTGTTAATCAGACTGGATTCCCGCTCGGAATATAATGCTAACTCGCCGTGCCGCGAAAGAGCTTTTCGATCTTGTGTCGGTCGGGATGCTCGATGACCCCACGCTCGGTGATGATCGCCGCGATCATCCCGGCGGGAGTGACGTCGAAGGCGGGATTGTAGGCGCACGCTCCCTCGGGCGCAACCTGCTGTCCGGCGAAGGTAGTGACCTCTTCGGCGAAGCGCTCCTCGATCGGTATTTCTCCGCCCGAGGCCACCGCAGGGTCGAAGGTCGACGAGGGCGCGGCGACGTACAACGGCTTCCCGTACTTCTCGCAGAGCACAGCGAGGGTAAGCGTTCCTATCTTGTTCGCCGTATCGCCGTTCGCCGCGATGCGATCCGCGCCGACGATTACCGCGTCGACGCGCCCCGCCGCGAAGAGTGAAGCGGCGGCCCCGTCGCAGAGAATCGTGTGCGGGATGCCGTGCTTCTCGAGCTCCCACGCGGTGAGGCGAGCCCCCTGGAGAAGAGGCCGCGTCTCATCGACGTACACGTGGAAGCCCGTGCCCTCCTCCTGCGCCGCGTAAAGCACTCCGAGCGCGGTGCCGTAGCCGGCCGTCGCCAGCCCCCCGGCGTTGCAGTGCGTCAGGACGTTCATGCCCTCCCGGATGAAACGGGCCCCGTTCGCGCCGATTTCGATCTCGATCGCGAGCTCGTGCTCGTGGATCCCGAAGGCCTCGGCGGCGACCTTCATGCAGAAAGCGATCGGGTCGTCGGGCGCGCTCGAGGAGGCCGCCCACATTCTGTCGAGCGCCCAGAAGAGGTTGACCGCCGTCGGACGGGTCGCGGAGATCGTTTTCTTCGCCGACTCGAGCTTGCGCTTCGCGGCGGCGACGTCGACCCCCGCGGACTCGAAGCGGCTCACTCCCTCGATCCTGTCGAAGAAATAGTCGGGACGGGGCACCACGTGATTGCCGAGAAACCGCTCGAGCGCGAGAAGCATCCCGTAGGAGGCCGCAATCCCGATGGCGGGCGCCCCGCGGACGCGAAGGGCCCTCAGCGACTCGGCGAGCGCGTCGACCGATTCGAGCCTCAGTATCTTCTCTTCGCGCGGGAGGAGCGTCTGGTCGATGATCTCGATCGCGCCCTTTCGATAATCGACCGTCGGGAAAATGATCCTATTTGCGTGCTGGGCCGTCATGGATTCTCCAGAATCCTCCTCTCGATCAACGCGCCTTCTCCCGAATCCCATTCACCCGGTCCGGGGCGCCCCGATCAATGCATCTGCGATCGCGCTTTCAGCCTTCCCGCCCGCCCAGACCGGCGAACATGGCGAAAAGAAGGGACACCGGCAGCCCCACGACGTTGAAGTAGCACCCTTCGATTTTCCGCACGAAGGGCGCCGCGTATCCCTGTATTGCGTAAGCCCCCGCTTTGCCGAAGGGCTCCCCCGTTTCAATGTACCGGGCGACCTCTTCGTCGGAGAGCTCGCGGAAAAAGACCTTGGTCACCTCGGCGTCGACGAAAGGTTCCCTTCCCGGCGCGACGAGCGCCACGCCCGTCACCACGTCGTGACGCCGACCCGAGAGAAGCTCGAGCATCCTGCGGGCGTCCCGCGCGTCGGCTGGCTTCCCGAGCTGCTCGCCCCGGCACACGACGATCGTGTCGGCGGCGATGATCGTCGACCCGGGGCGGAGCTTGGATGCGGCATTCGCCTTTCGCCCCGCGAGAAGCTTCGCGAATTCGACCGGCCCGGCAGCCTCCAGCCCATTCTCCTCGACGCCCGTCGGCAGCACCTCGAACTCGAAGCCGAGCCTCTCGAGGATCTCGCGCCGCCGCTCGGAGGCGGAGGCGAGAACGAGATTTCGCTGACAGGCGGCCGGGAGAAACGGATTCAAGGGTCACTCTCCCTTTTCATGGCGCTTCCGCGCCCCGATCGATGATGAGCGTGACGGGGCCGTCGTTCACGAGGCGCACCTTCATCTTCGCCCCGAATCTCCCCTCGGCGATTCGCGGATGGTACATGCTCAAACTGTCGATGAACTGGCGGTAGAGTATCTCCGCCTCGGCCGCCGGGGCGCTCCCGAGGAAATCGGGGCGCCGCCCCTTCCGCGAGTCGCCGTAGAGAGTGAACTGCGATACGACGAGCACCTCGCCGTTCTCCTCGAGCACCGAGCGGTTCATCTTGCCCGCTTCGTCCTCGAAGATTCTCAGCTCGAGGAGCTTCCGCGCCATCCAGTCGATATCGGCGTCGGAGTCGCCGCTTCGGAACGCGGCGAGGATGAGCATGCCGGGGCCGATCGAGCCCACGACTTCTCCGTCGACCTGGACGCTCGCTTCGGCGACTCTTTGGATGACGACACGCATATCGGGCGAATCGGTCCCCCGTGAAGAAGGGCGCGCTACGCGCCGGCCTCCCCATCGGACAGTCGGATCGCCATAATCTGGAGCTGGGGCTCCACCTTCCCCATGTAGGTATTCTTCCGAAGATTCATGAGAACGTCGATCGTGCCCCCGCTGATCTGCTCGGGCTTCCATTCGCCGCCGAGCGAAAAGCCGATGAGGCCGCGGGAGATCCCGTCCCGATCGCGACCCTCGATCTTCAGGTGCCCGTCCCCGACGATGCGCGTGCCGGGCAGAACCTCGAGGCGGGGGAGAAAGAAGACAGGTTCGGGATTTCCCATGCCGAAGGGCCCGATGCGCTCGATGAACGAGAGAAGCTCGAGGCTGAAGTCTCCGAGGGAGGCTTCGGCGTCGGCCTTGATGACGGAGGGCCTCGCGTCGGATTCGGAGAGCTCCTCGACGACCTCCTCGAACATTTTCTGGAAATCGGGAATGTGTTCCTCGCGAATGCTGAAGCCGCCCGCCTCGCGGTGGCCGCCGTACTCGACGAGATACTCGGCGCAGCGCCCGAGCGCTTCCTTGACGTTCACCATGCCGGCCGACCGCGCCGAGCCCTTCCCGACGCCTTCGCGGACCGCGATGAGAACGGAGGGTATGCCGTAGCGCTCGGCGAGCCGAGCCGCGCCGATCCCGACGACCCCCTCGTGCCACGAGGACGATGAGAAAACGAGCGCCCGCGGCTTGGAGCGCCGCAGAATGATATCGGCGAGATAGCACGCCTCCTCGGTGACCCGGCTGTCGTGCACGCGCCGACGCCGGTTCTTCTCCTCGATTTCGGAGGCGATCCTCGCCGCCTCGGCCTCGTCGCGCGTCACGAGCAGCTGCACGACGTCGCGCGCGCTTCCCATGCGGCCGGGCGAATTGAGCCGCGGCACCAGCGTAAAGCTGATCTGCCTCGCCGTGAAGCCGCTCGCCGACAGGCCGCTCTCGCTCCGGAGCGCGCGGAGCCCGGGCCGCCGCCACTCGCGAAGGAGCTGCATGCCGTGAGGCACGAGGATCCGGTTCTCGTCGCGCATCTCTCCGTGGTCGCCGAGCGTTCCGATCGCGACGAGGTCGAGGTGATCGGCCAGCGAGAGATCGACCCCCATCGTCTTCTCGAGACCCTGGAGAAGCTTGAACGCGACCCCGGCTCCGGTGAGCTCCTTGAACGGATAGCGCTCGCCGGGAAGCTTCGGATTGATGAAGGCGTCCGCCTCGGGCACCCGCTCGTGCGTCTCATGGTGGTCGGTGATGATGACCTTGACGCCGC
>JBGPBA010000098.1:0-5341 GCA_041481005.1 Candidatus Krumholzibacteriia bacterium
CGGCGTCATGTCGCCCGCGAGCTGAGAGAGCTGGGCGTCGATCTCCGCCTCGATCATCATGTCGAGATCGGCGCGCGTGATCTTCCAGGTTCCCACCTCGGCGACGACCTCCGTGCCGCCCGAGCTGTCGGGCTTCCCGACGGCGGTGCGCTCCTCGAGCTCGTAATCGAGCGCCGCGAACTTGCCCATCGCCTCGAGGCATTCGGCCGAGCGCTTCGATATCTCGGGCTCGAGCTCGTCCATCTTCGCAATGGCCTCGGAGCGGTAGTACGCCTCGAGCGCGCGCTCGTAGTCATTTCCATCCTGGTACAGCTTGCCGATCCGGAACCAGATCCGGGCGGTCTCGTCGTTGCCCGGCTTGGTCGATTCGATGTACTCGGTCCACGTTCGAGCGGCCGCCGCGGGCAGGTGCGCGTTCTCGAGCTTGAGACCGAGCGCCTGGAGCTCTTTCCCCGAGAGTCCGCTCGGCGCGGCGATGCGCGTCTTTCCATTGAAGAAGAAGAAGAACACGACCGCGACGCCGATGACGAGAGCAGCGACGGCGACCGCCTGCAGCGCTCCCGCCTGCCGCTCTTTCGGGCTCTTTCGCGGGGGCAGGCTCAGGTTCAGATCATCAGGCATTTAGTACCTCCGCTCACGCGTACGGAAGAACTGGACGAGCCTCGGAATGTAATCCCTGTCGGTCATGATCTCGATCTGATCGACGTTCATCGAGGCGAAGAGCGACTTGAACCGCTCCGGGCGCTCGCGCCCGAGTCGCTCGTAGCGCTTGCGCACCTCGGCGCTCGAGGTGTCGACGAGAATAATCTCACCCGTCTCCGCGTCCTCGAGCTCGATGAGGCCGACGTTCGGGAGCCGCACCTCGCGCGGGTCGGTCACCGGCACGGCGACGAGATCGTGTCTCTTCGCGATGATCCGCATCGGCTTCTCGAAATCCTCCGCCTCGAAGTCCGAGACGAGAAAGACGACCGCCCGCTTCGTCGTGACCTTCCCGAAGTAATCGAGCGCGCCGCCGAGGTCGGTCCGCGCCGCCTTGGGCTTGAAGTTGAGGAGCTCGCGTATAAGGCGCAGCACGTGGGTCGTGCCCTTCTTCGGCGGCACGAAGAGCTCGATGCGATCGGTGAAGACGATGAGCCCCACCTTGTCGTTATTCTTCACGGCCGAGAAGGACAAGAGCGCGCAGAACTCGGCCGCGATCTCGTTCTTGAGCCTCCGGGCGCTCCCGAAGGAGCCCGACGCCGAGAGGTCGACGAGGAAGAAGACTGTGAGCTCGCGCTCCTCGACGAAGCGCTTCACGTAGGGGCGCCCCGTGCGCGCCGTGACGTTCCAGTCGATCGTGCGGACGTCGTCCCCGGGCATGTACTCGCGCACCTCATCGAACTCCATGCCGCGTCCCTTGAAGACGCTCGTGTACTCGCCGGCGAGAACGTCGTTCACGACCTTCCTCGTCGTTATCTGTAGAATCCTTATCTTCCGTGCCAGCTCACCGGATATCAAAGCGCACCTGCGATTCTCTGCTATTTCTTAGAGGAACGAGCCGACCAAGCAGGGGTTGCAAGAACAGGATATTTCATACAGCCTGACCAATGTAAGAACCTAACCAAAACAGGCAAACCTTTCAAGGTTGAACTTCACGTCACTTTTCCGTTAAACGCTGCAAAAGGGCCCGAGTTCCAGGGTTCACCCGCCGCGGGCACGGAAAATGCGGATTGCTCGGGAGGCAACTCCTTAGTGAGTAGGTCCAGCATGCCCGCGCGAAAACGTGTTCTTCGCTCTAACAGCCTGCAATATTGTGGGTTGCGCGATGGGGCGCAAAACTCGCGCGGGCCGGAAAATCATCAGGAGGATGGCCTGTGAGTGGCAAAGTATGGGTTATCGAGCCTGACAAGGCTCCGGAGCAAGCCGCGGGCGGCGGCGATCAGAACTGCGCGGACATCCACGAGCGAATCGTGCGCTCAAAATCTACGGCCGGAAAGCCGGGATCGAAGGCCCAGTCGGCCGCCAAGACGGGTCGCGGCAATGAGGACGGCTCCCCCGCTCTCAGCGTTCTTGCGTATCTTCTCGGACCGCTCTCGATTCTCGCGACGAGTCACGGGCGGCAGAGCAAGCTCTGGATCTCCATCGGCATCGCCTCGGTTGTCGTATTGGAGTTCATCACGCTGCGGGCAAAGGCGATATTCTCGGCTTCGGGAGGGCCCGGTATCGCCTTCGTGATCTGGGCTCTCATCGCCTTCGTCATGACGCTTGCAGGATTTGCGGCGTGGGCGCGAGGCGTTACTCTGCTCGGGACGCGCAGGGGTTGGCACATGCGGCGCCTCCCGGGGTGGATCAGGGAACCGGGCGTTGCTGCCGTTTTCGGTCTCGTGGTGCCGGGGTTCGGGCTCTACGTTGCGGGACATCCTCGGCGCGCGGCATGCGCCCTCTTCGGGGCCTGTGCGGCGGTCTTATCCGCCCTTGCGCTGTGGCTCGCCCCCGGGCTCTGGCGCTGGAATCAGGCGGCGGGGGCCTTCGCGGTCCAGAGCGACGCCCTCGAACGCGTGCTCCTCGTCATGGGGACCGTGGGACTTCTCGGGGCGCTCGCGTGGATCATTCAATGGCTCGATGGTGTGCGTCTCGCGGGCTATCGCACGGGGCGCGATGAAGGGACACCGGGAGATTGGGCCGCCGCTGCGCTCCTTGTCGCCATGGTGGCATTTCTCACGATGTTTCATCCGGCCAATCTGGCCGAGACGCTCGATAACTTCGCCGTGTCGACTCGGCTCGACGGGCTTCGAGTCATCCCGCTCTATGCATCCGAAGCGGCGATGCGCCTCGATCCTTCACAGCCGACCTACGTGCTGCACGCCGTTGAGATGAATGTGAGCCTCGGCAGAACGGAGGCCGCGCGCGCGTTGCGGCAGGGGCTCGATGAGCGCTGGAAGGCCTACGAAATGATGGTCGGGAATGCCAGCGGCGCCATGGGCGGGCCTACCCAATGATGCGGCAGGCCACGGAATAGCATTTTGCGTGTTGATTGCCGTGGATTCTCGGGGCGCAGAGTGCAGTGCGGCGGTCGATGATCCACCGCACTTCCCAATTCGGCCGCATTCATTCACGTGAATAATGCAATGCCGCGAGCCCCAGAGCATGCTCAGGGCACGGCGATATTATCGAAGATGGCCCCGACGACATCCTCCGGGGTCTTCTCTTCCGCCTCGGCCTCGTACGTGATGATGACCCGATGCCGCAGCACATCCATCCCGATAGACTTCACGTCCTGCGGGGTCACGTAGCCGCGCCCCTGCATGAGGGCGTGCGCGCGCGAGGACATCGCGAGGTAGATCGTGGCGCGCGGGGAAGCCCCGTATTGGATGAGCTTCCCGACGTCGAGCCCGTACTTCTCGGGGGTGCGCGTCGCCTGGACGATGTTGAGGATGTAGTCTTCGACCTTCTCGTCCATGTAGATCTCGTCGGCGAGCTCGCGGAGGCGCAAGATGTCCTTCGGCGAGATCACGGGCTGCACGTCGATCTTCGTCGACGAGCGCGCCATGCGCTCGAGGATCTTCTTCTCTTCTTCCTTCGAGGGATACGTGACCTTGAGCTTCAACATGAAGCGGTCGACCTGCGCCTCGGGGAGCGGGTAGGTGCCCTCCTGTTCGATCGGGTTCTGCGTGGCGAGCACCATGAAGGGCTCTGAGAGCGGATGCGTGGTCTCGCCGATCGTGACCTGGCGCTCCTGCATCGCCTCGAGAAGGGCGCTTTGAACCTTGGCCGGCGCCCGGTTGATCTCGTCCGCGAGAATGATGTTCGTGAAGATGGGCCCCTTCTTCGTCGTGAAATCCCCCGAGCGCGGGTTGTAGATGAGCGTGCCGATGAGATCGGCCGGCAGAAGGTCGGGCGTGAACTGGATCCTCTGGAATGAGGCTTGGATCGTCCGGGCGAGGGTCGTTACGGAGAGCGTCTTCGCGAGCCCAGGCACCCCCTCGATGAGGATGTGGTTGTTGCAGAGGAGTCCGACGAGGAGCCGCTCGATGAGCTCCTCCTGCCCGACGATGACCTTCTGAATCTCGACGCGCACGCGGTCGAGAACGACCCGTTCCTGCTCTACCTTTTCGCCGATTCGTTTGACGTCGACTGCCATGGTTCAAACCTCTCGTTCATCGATTGAGACCGACCTGCCGGCCCAGCGCCGGGAAACGTTTCTCTTTTACCTTCTCTGAGTGAAAAAGTTCCAAGCCCACGCGGCCCCCCCCGGGTCGGCGAGGCTGGAATTGCAGAAGACGATAATCGAATCGACGGCGGCTTTCAAGAGTGCAATTCGCTGTCGGGATCGCCGCGCCTTGCATACAGGAGAGACGGAGGCGCACCTCAATGCCAAGAAACGAGCCCTTCGCGTGGATCAGTTCAATGGGGAAATGCCGTACTCATCAAAGCGCTTTCACAAATTGCATTTTCGGATTATCGAATCAGGACCAGCTTGCGCGCGAGCACACCCCGCGGCGTTTGGGCAATGGCGAAATAGATGCCTGCTGCAACCGGATTGCCGCTATCATCCTTCCCATCCCACATGAACTCCTTCCTGCCCGGCGCAAGCGCGCCTTCAAAGAGCGCGCGAACCTTGAGGCCTGCGGCGGAATAGAGGTTCAGTGCGACATTCGATTGGGCTCGCTCGCCGTTCCCATCCGGCACCCAGAGAACGAGCCTGGTCGAAGGATTGAACGGGTTCGGGTAACTGAAAAGAGAGCCGCCGCGCGGCATTTCGGAATCACTGCCCGTCGGGGAACCGACGATGATCTCTGCATGTGCGCCGGGATTCGGCAGGTGCTCCACCCGGTTAATGTCCCACAGCTTTTGCGCTGCGAAATAAACTCGGCAGACTCCAAATGCCTTGGCTCTGAACACGAATTGAACGAGCTCGCCCGGCGCGAGAAAATAGCTCCGGTATCCGAGCAGGCAGTCGACGGCGGTCGCGGTATCCGGTGGCACGTTCTCCCACCGGAAGAAGGTAGGGTATCCCGCTTGCTTGAAGAGCCGCCCTTCAAGGGCCGCTGTGCACTCGGCATACGTCGCGTCGTACGCAATATAAACCTCCATGCAGCTCAAAGAATCCACCGCGTGATCGACAGCGACTTGGAGCGTGCAGAGGTCGCCCGGCTGCACGTACTGCTCAAGCGGCATGAAGCTGATCGTGGGTTCGACCGTGGGAAGGTTCTCTGCGCCGCCCGCAGCCGCGCTGAAGCTTCCAACCATTGCCAGGCACAACATGAACAGCAACAGATACTTCAAACGTACATGATCCGCTTCTCCAGATTGACTCATCTCAATTCCATCCATTCTGGCGAGCGGCGCCGCGGGGGGCGCA
>JBGPBA010000099.1:0-5300 GCA_041481005.1 Candidatus Krumholzibacteriia bacterium
CCCGGAACCCGGCGAGCCGCAGGACCTCATATATCTCGTGCTCGAGCGGATTCGTCCGCCGCTGGCCGAGCATTCCTTCGAGCATCGTCTTGATTTTCTCGAATGCGGCGCCTCTCGCCGTCGTCATCGGGTCGCCCCCCTTTTTCTGTATGCCCGGGGCTATTATGTAGGATAAGATACGTCCTTTGTCGACCGAAATATCGCGGGCGCGGTGTCGCGGAGGCGGGCATGTCGTCTTCCAGAATGATCGATGAAGAGATCAAGAGCCACCAGCGGGTGATCGCGCGTCTCAAGCGCGAGATCTTCGGCGTCGACAAGACCCACCGTTCACGCTACATCAGGGAGTTTCTCTCCGAGTTCACGCGGTTCAAGCGAATCTGCCCGGCGAGCGAAGTCGTCGAGGCCGCCGCGCGGAGCGACATCGTCTACTTCGGAGATTACCACCCGCTCGATTCGAGCCAGGATTGGGTGCTCCGTCTCATGCGCGAGCTCTCGGCGCGGGGGCGCAAGGTCGTCCTCGCCCTCGAGATGCTGTACGTTCAGCAGCAGCAGCAGCTCGACCGCTGGATGAAGGGCGCCATCTCCGAGGAGGAGTTCCTCGACCAGATCGATTATCAGTCGGAGTGGGGTTTCAGCTGGCGGAGCTTCAAGCGAATCTTCGAGCTCGCGAAGGATCCGTTCATTCCGATCTTCGGAATCGACGCGGAACCCCGCGACCACCTCCGCTCGATCGGCCGGCGCGACCGGCTCGCGGCGCAGCGGATCGGGACGATCCGGAGCTTCTTCCCCGACCACACGATCCTCGTCGTCGTCGGCGAATCGCACCTCGCCTCATCGCACCTCCCCGCCGAGGTGCACCGCGTCCTCGGAAAGCGCCTCAGGGAGACCGTCATCGTGCAGAACATGGACGAGATCTACTGGCGGCTCCTCCGGCGCGGGAAGGAGGACGCCGAGGCGGTCGCGATCGATCGGTCGCGCTTCTGCCTGGTCACGACCTCGCCGATGCTCAAGTACGAGGCGTACCGCGACACGATCGATAGGTGGATGGACGGGGACGTCGAGGATCGCACAATGCACGTCGTCCACGAGATGATCGACGGCATCTTTGTCTTTCTCAAGGTGAGCAAGCGATCGCTCCGGGTCACGATCCGCCCCGAGTGGAGGGTGCCGCTCGAGGCGGTCTATCCCGAGGTGCACTGCCGGAAGACGTACCACGCCTTCGCTTCATACCTGCGCGGCCGGCGCGTGAGCGCGGCGGTGCTATCCGTCGCGCTCGAGAACATCAAGAGCTACGGCATGGCCTACGTGCCGGCGCTCAATACCTTTCTCGTTCTGCGCTTCGACCCGACCTCCGCGGCCCGTGAGGCGGCCCGCTTCGTCGTCACCGTCATGCGCGACGCGCTGGCCGAGGGGAGGAAGCCCCCCCGCGAGCGGGGCGACGCATTCTACACCGCGATCATCGACGAGGCGCTCGCCTGCTTCGGGTCGAAAATCGTGAATCCCACCCAGGATTGTCTCAAGGCCGACCTCCTCATGCGGGCACTCGACGAGCGGGGCGCCGTGCGCGAGAGTATCCACCGGCGCACGATGGCCGAGACGCGCGAGGCGGCGCGGCTCTTCAAGGCGGCGCTCGAGCAGGAACGCGCGCGCCGCGGCTCGCGCGGCGCCGGCGACGCGAATCGGCTCCCCGCCCTCGGGCTCCGCAAGCGCATCCTCATCGTCAGGGCGCTCGGGAACAGGCTCGGCGAGGCGATGTACCACTCGTTCCACGCGGGGAAGCTCAAGCGCCGGGACATCGTCGAGCTTTTCCGCGGCGCGGCCGGGCCGGGATCGGCCGAGCAGCGATACCGCGAGCTTCTCGAGCGGTCGGGAGCGCTCGGCCGGAGCCCCTTCGCCCGCGACGACGGGCGGAGCTTTTTTGTTTGAATTTTTCAGGTGCAGCCTTCAGAATCAGCCGACGTTCGGGCCGGAGCGACCCCGTTCGTCCGGTGAAAGGAATGCCATGCAAGACGCACGCGATCTCGTCGGTCAGACCGCCCTCGTGAAGCTCACGAACAACGAAGGGCTTTCCTTCGTCGGCGTCCCCGAGGAGGGACCGTTTCTCTGCAAGATCGTCGCCGTCGACGAGGTCGGCATCTGGGTCGAGAACAAACGCTTCGTTACGGTCGAGATCAGAAGCAGCGCCGGGCGGTACATCCCCAAGAGCCGGCAGAAGGCCGAGCGTCACGTCGTGAATCTCCTCATCCCCTGGCGAATCGTTCAGACCGTGGTGAGGTTCCACAAGGGGGACGAGGTCGAAGCGAAAACGCTCGGCGAGGAGGCGTGCCCGCCGGAGCCCATCGGGTTCCTGAAGTGATCGAGGCGCGGGGGCGGGTCCCGGGAACGCGATCCGGACGGGAGCCGGCATGAGAAGACGAAAATTGCTGAGGCGCCTCCGGCGGATGAACCCGGCGGCGATCGTCATTTTCAGCTTTCTCATCGCCGACCTGGTCGGCGCGCTGCTCCTCATGATCCCGCTCGCTTCGAAAGTCGGACCGGTGCCGGCCATCGACGCCCTCTTCACGTCAACCACGTCTCTGTGCGTCACGGGGCTCAGCACCGTCGACATAGGCACGACGTACACCGTATTCGGGCAGATCGTGATCATAGCTCTCATGCAGATCGGCGGGCTCGGCGTCATGACCTTCTCCGTGCTGCTGTTCCTCTTTCTCGGCCGCGGCTTCAGCCCGCGGGGGCGCTTCATTATCACCGAGACCTTCATGCCGACGCCGATCAGAAACGTTTCGGGCCTGCTCAAGTCCATTTTCCTTTTCACCTTCATCGTCGAGGGAATCGGCGCTCTTCTGCTGTTCATCCAGTGGCGGCGCGAGATGGCGCTCCCCGCGGCGCTCTTCGCCGGGGTGTTTCACTCGATCTCCGCTTTCTGCAACGCCGGCCTCGCCCTGTTTCAAACGAGCTTCGTCCGGTACCAGGGGAGCATTCTCCTCAACGCGACGATCTGCTCCCTCATCGTCCTCGGGGGCATCGGGTTTCCCGTTATCTACGAGTTCATCCATCGCGCCCGGCACATCGGCCTGCGTCGCCGCGTCGCCGTTTCGCTCCACTCGCGCACGGTGCTCTCGATGACGCTTCTTCTCATTACCGCGGGATCGGCGCTCGTGTTCGTCCTCGAGCGCAAGGGCCAGCTCGCCGCGCTTCCGATGAAGGAGAAGGTACTCGCGTCGATCTTCCAGTCGATCACGGCGAGAACGGCCGGGTTCAACACGCTCGATATCGGCGCGCTGACCGTCGACACGCTTTTCATCCTCGTCATCCTCATGTTCGTCGGGGCGAGCCCGGGCTCGTGCGGGGGCGGGATCAAGACCACCTCGCTCGCCGTTCTCGCGGCGATCGTGAACGGGCGGATCAGGGGACGGCACTCGGCCACCCTTTTCAATCGGACGGTTCCGGAGGAGACCATCTCGAAGGCCCTGTCGATATTCATCCTCGCGGTGGTCACGCTCACCGTCGGGCTCGTGGTGCTCCTCGTCACGCAGCCGGCGCCGTCGAGGGAGTACTTCCTCACCTACCTCTTCGAGGCGGTCTCCGCATTCGGCACGGTCGGTCTCTCGATGGGCATTACCCCGTCGCTCACGGTTTTCGGGAAACTCGTCATCATCGTCATCATGCTCATCGGGAGGGTAGGGCTTCTCACCATCGCGTACGTCGTCACGAACAGGCGCACCGGTGCGCCCTTCAGATACGCCGAAGAAAAAGTGATGATCGGATAGCACGGAGCGGTTCGGAAGGAGAGTGGATCGACCATGGCCAAGAAATACGCGGTCATCGGGCTCGGCAACTTCGGATTCAACGTGACGCGAACCCTCTTCGAGGAGGGGCACGACGTCATCGCGGTCGATATCGACGAAGAGGCGATCCAGCACGTGCAGCCGTACTGCACGCAGGCGATCCTTGCCGACGCGACGCAGAAGGACATGGTGAGGACGCTCGGTCTCGAGGAAATGGACGGCGTGATCGTGAGCATGGGATCGAACGAGAACGCCGCCACGCTCATTACCCTCTACCTCAAGGAGCTCGGGGTGAAGCGGATCGTCGTCAAGGCGTCGAACGAGGACCACGGGAAGATCCTGAGCAAGGTCGGGGCGACCGACGTCATCTACCCGGAGAAGGACATGGCGATCAAGGTGGCCCGCAGCCTCTCGACCCCCGACGTGCTCGACTACATTCCGATGTCGGGGGATTACCTCATCGCCGAGATCGCCCCGCTCGAGGCGTTCGTCGGCAAGAGCCTCGCGGAGCTGCAGCTCCGTTCGCGGCACGGGATCACCGCGATCGCGATCAAGGAGCTCGTGCCGGAGAATTTCATTCTCGTTCCGCCGGCGAGCTTCGTGATCAAGCACAGCGACGTGCTCGTCGTGATCGGGAAGCGGCTCGACATTCAGAAGCTGAAGACGCTGAAGGAGAAGAAGCACTGAGGACCCGGGTTCCGGGTCGAAGCACGGAAGGAGTGAGGGATGAGACGAGTGAACGCGATTGTCGCGGCGGCGCTTCTCGGCGCCCTGCTCTCGGCGGGCCCGGCGGGCGCGGGAGTCGGCTTCAGGGTGACGGGGGGCATCAGCCACATCGCCTACGGCGACTTCAACCGCTTCGTCGACTTCGTCAACAACGTGATCGCCGAGAACGACACGGCGGCGGGCACGGGCCCCATCGGCAAGATCGACCACATCAACTGGGTGCCCGAGGCTTCGGCCGAGGTGCTCTACCAGTTCATCCCGAGGGTCACCGCCGGGGTCGGCGCGGGCATCATCTCGGGGAGCTCGAAGTTCACGTTCGACGTCGGAGGGAACACGCTCAGCTTCAAGCACGTGGTCAAGGCGTACCCCTTCACCGCGACGGCGTACGTGACGATCCCGTCGTCGATTCCCTTCGCGAAGCCGTATGCGTTCATCGGGGGCGGCGCCTATTACTCGAAGATATCGTTCACGGTCTCCGTCACCTCCAACGACACGACGGGGGTTTCCGACGCCCAGCTTTCGCATTGGGGGCTCGGGATCCATGGCGGCGCGGGCCTCGAGTTCTCGTTCGCGTCGAAGGTGTCGATCGACCTCGCGGTCCAGGGCCGCTACGCGAGGATCAAGGGATACCGAGGCACGAGCACGTTCGACGGGGCGCACCCCCAGGACGTATTCCTCGCGTCCTACGTTCAGGATGGCGAGGTGAATTGTGGCCCCGAGGCGGTCGCCGATCTGGCGAAGTTTCAGGAGGGCTCGGTCGACCTGAGCGGGTTCGGCGTGAGCATC
>JBGPBA010000100.1:0-5293 GCA_041481005.1 Candidatus Krumholzibacteriia bacterium
ATGCGAAACATGCTTCGGGGCCCGTCCCCGCGTGCGTGGGACGGGCCGTCCCCGCGCCTTCGCGTGCCTTCCGCTGGCATGCTCCCTGCAATATTTCCCCGTACAATCGCGGCTTCGCGGCCGCATCGGTGTGCCGCCCGGCGCGACGACCGCGCTTCCGGGAAGCGACACCGGAGCCGAGGTAACGATTGGGAACTCCGAGGAACGACGGGGACGCGCCAACGCCTTCGGCGCGGCCGGTCTCCCGACACCCGGCGAGGAGTCGATCGTTTCGGAGGAATCGGGCGAGCCCCGCGCGGATCAGAGAAGCTCTTTCACCTTGAAGAGAGACGAGAAAGGGTAGCCCGCGCGGGCGAGGTTCTCGGTGGCGCCTTCCTCGCGATCGACGAGCGTGACGACGCCGACGATCTTTCCGCCTCCGCCCTCGATCGCCTCGGCCGCCTTGAGAAGCGAGCCCCCCGTCGTCGCGACGTCCTCGAGGAGGATGACGCGCATTCCTTCCTTGAGATTCCCCTCGACGAGGTTCTTCGTCCCGTGCCCCTTCGCCTCTTTGCGGATGAGGAGGCCTTCCTTCGCGCGTCCCCGCTCGGCCGAGAGGGTGAGGAGCGCTCCGATGATCGGATCGGCGCCGATCGTCGGCCCCGCGAAGGCGTCGTACTCGGCGTCCCCGAGGGAATCGAGCAGAAGCTTCGCGCCGAGGTAGAGCCCCCGCGCGTGAAGGGTCGTCATTTTTCCATTAATGTAGTAGGTGCTTTTCTTGCCCGAGACGAGGGTGAAATCCCCCTTGAGGACCGAGTGTTTCTTGAAGATCTCCTTGAGCTCTTCCCGTTCGTTCATGCGAATCCCCCTCGTTCGGGTGGCTCGGGCCGGGCGCGTCAGCCGGTGGCGATGAGCACGCCGACGGTAAACTGGTACATCTCCGTGCGGTTCTTGCCCGTGAAGAAGAAGATCGTGTTCTCATCCTTGTTTCCCGAGAAGATGTAGTTGTACTTGGCGTTCGCGTTGATCGAGAATCCGCCCGAGATCCGGTAAATGGCCCCCACGGCTCCGTAGAAGCCGAAGCGAAACTCGGTCTTCTGCGCGTTGAAAAAGCCGGTCGGCAGCACGGCGTTGATGCTGTAGATGCCCGGGCCCGCCTCGATGGTCGGCAGGAAATTCCGGTGAATGGAGGTGAGGGCGAGGAACCCTGCCGTGACGCCGTATATCTGAAGATCGACCTCGCGGTCGCTCCCGGTGAATTCGATGTTCTTCATGACGTCGCTCGAGTTGCCGTAATCGTTGGACGCGAGCGAGACGTCGATCCCGCACCACGGGGCGAGCCCGTGAATGAAATGGATCTCGATCACGCTCCCGCTGCCGAAGGTATTCTTGAGGGTGCGCGGAGAGTAGTCGCCGCCGAGGCGCACGCCGAGGACCTCGCGCCTGCCAAGGCCCTGCGCCCCGAGCGGGGCGTTCGCCGCGAGGGCGATTGCCGCGACTAACGCGCAGAGAACCAAGTATCTTTTCATGAAGCTTAAGATATCAAAAGTAGTGTCGATTCGCTAACAAAAAAGCTCCGCTCGGCCCTTTAGCGTGCGAGGATAAGCTTCGAGACCGCGGTCACCCGCCCCCCGACTTTGAGCGCCGCGAAGTAGACGCCGGAGGGCAGCATCCTTCCCGACTTGTCTCGTCCGTTCCAAAGGACCGAGGCTCTGCCGTCGTTTCCCGCCCGCGCGGACATCGCATTCAGCTCGCGGCCGGAGACGTCGTAGATGGCGATGACGAGCGTCGAGCCGGGGGCGGCCCGGCCGACGATCTCGGTCGAAGGATTGAAGGGGTTCGGGCGGCTCTCGATGGCGTTTGGCGGGGTCGCCCCGACGCCCTCAGGGGATCCCGGACTCTGCTTCGAGAACCCGCGGAGTCCCTTGTCCGGTACGGGCGTGAATCCGCCGCTCCCGGGCACGGAGGCGGCCCGCTCCTCGATGCCGTCGACATTGATGTGACCGAAGGATGAGGAGCTGTTGTCGACGATGAGAATGTAAACCGCCCGCCCGACGTGACGGCTCAGGTCCCACCATCTCTCGTCCATGAGGTTGCGGTTGCGGCCCGTTTCCTTGAAGAGCACGGCCCCCGTCCCGGCGTCGCAGAGCGCCACGTAGCAGGAGTCGGGATAGCGCCCGCCGCCGACGAGGAGCCTCATCGATCGCCCCGTGATGGTGAAGGTCGGCGACCTGAGCGCCCCGCGAGGCCCGTCTCCCTGGAAGGAGCCGGGCAGCGTGCCCGTGAGCGGCCCCGCGAAGCTCTCGTACGTTCCGATCCAGCTGTTTCCCTCGTAGCCGACCCGCGTCGTGTCGTCTCCCCGATAGCGGGGGTTGTCGCCGAAGACGGGCTGGTGGTCGAACGCAATGCCCCAGAGCTCTATCCATCCCTTGAGGGGAGGGAGCATGTCGACCACGGGTTCGTCCCCGTCCCACCGCAGCGTATCGACGCGGATCGTCGCGACGAGGCCCGCGGCGCTCGAATACGATGTGTGCCTCGAGATGAGGTACCGGTCGGAACCGAGGCTCAGGATCTCCGCCCCGTGACCCTCGTCGATAATGGAGCGGTTGAGAATGCTCCATCCGCTCGCGAGCGAGCTCGAAGACATGTGGGAGACCCCGCCGACCGCCTCCTCCGTGAAGAAGAGATGGTAGTGGCCGTTTCGCTTCATGAGGAAAGGACTCTCGATGGCGTGCCAGTTGTTGTGAATGTAGAACGGGCCCGCGTCGCGCCACTTGAAGTAATCGATCGATCGGGCGAGGCCGATCGCCCCCTTCAGGTCTTTCGTCTGCGCGGTTTGAACGAGGTAGCACGTACCGTTCTCACGGTAGAAGCCGGGGTCCCGGTAGTTCGACCATTCATTCTCCCTCCATCGAGTCCAGAGGGTGTCGCCGTGAAACGGGGAGAACATGAGCGACGAAGCCTTGCTCCATTGATTCAGATCAGTGCTCAGGGCGAGGCAGGTGCGCTGGGCCATAGAATTGTTTACCCCTGCGTAATACATGAGCCAGCAGCCGCGGCCTTCGGGGTAGTAGACCACCGTCGGCGCCCAGACGTCGGCGCTGTCCCACGCGGACGGGCCCGTTTCGATCACGTCTCCCTGAAGCGCCCAGTGGAGCAGATCGGGCGAGGTCGCGTGCCCGAGGCTCCGGCCGGTTCCCGTCGTGTAGTAGAGATGGAAGACGCCGTCGACGAGGATGAGGGAATGATCCTTGACCGTTTCGCCGGGCTTGAAGAAAACGGGCTGCTCGAAGTCGTAGCGAATGGTCGCCGAGAGGCGGGGCGCCCCGACGCACAGGAACGCGAGCACGAGGAGAAGCACGGCGGCCGCTTCCCCGCGTCCCGAGAATCTATCGCAATGGTGGAATACCAAGGGGGTCGTCCTTTCCACCGAACGCATCAGCGGAGAAGGATCATGGTGCGCGTGTAGATCTCCTTGTCGACTTGCAGCCTGCAGTAATAAACCCCGGAGGAAACGTTGCCGCGCCCGTTCAGGGCCGGGTTCCACCTGAAAGTGAAGCTCCCGACCGATTTCGGACCGAGGTTGAATCTCTCGACGAGCCTGCCCGACACGTCGTAGAACGAGACGGTAACCGGTTTGCCGGCGCCGCTTGCGCCCACCGTGAATGGCACGGTCGTCGACGGGTTGAAGGGGTTCGGGTAGTTTTGCCCGAGCGTGGCCATCGCCGGAGCGGGGACGCCCTTCACGAGCAGCGGCCCGTAGCGCGTCGGATTGACGGCGGCGCGCTCGACGATGTAGTAGTAGAGGTCTTGCGTCGGATCTTCGCACCGGTCGACGAACTCGTAGACCCGATCCGCGGAGACGGGGACGTCGTTGCGCTTCTCGGCCAGGGTGAAGACCGGCGAGCGCCCGCGGTACACGTCGAAGGTCGCGTACCCGCCGAAATCCATCGTGGCCCACGTGATGCGCACCCCGCCGTCGATACGCTGGCATTCGGCCGAGGAGATGAGAACGCCGACCTCCTCCCTGAGGTAGATGGGCACGTTCTTGGCTTCGTTCAAGGCGAGCGCGATGCCGGAGATCGTCGTGTCGCGATAACCCGGGGCGTGCGCCGTAATGCGGTACACGTCCTGGATCAGGCCCTCGAACCGGTAGGTCGAGTCGCTGAAGCTCGCGAAGTCGCCGATCACGTCACCCTGTGCGTCGTAAAGGGTGACCTTCGCCCCGGGGGGGACACCCGTATGCTTTTCCGCGGCCACCGTGCCGAAGATGCTCCCCTGGGGACGATCGATCCAGTAGCTGAAGTCCGAGTCGTTGAAAAAGAAGTAGTAGTAGCCGCTCGTGGAGAGAACGGCCGCGATGCTCGGCGGGCTCCACACGAAGGCCGCGATTCCCCAGGAGCCGCTCCAGCCCCACCACTTGTCGCCGTAGGCGCGGTCCCTCGTAAACTGGAAGAATACCGTGTCGGGGCTCGTCGATTCATTGATGAATTTGAGCTTGCGCCAGACGTGGTCCCCCATGGACTCCATGTCATTCGCCGGATCGCTCGGACTGCACGTAATGCCGTTGAAGTGACCCACGAGCTGCACGGATACGGGGTCCTGGGCGGAGGCGCTTGCGGGCACGAAAGGCCCCGGCGCCAGAAACAGCAGCAGGGCGCTGGTGAGGATTATACCCTTGGCGAAACGCATACCTATCTCTCTTCCTTCATAGGCAACCATCAATGGTTTTACTCGACGAGTTAAATTTCTTAACATAATTATACTCGACCGGCCTTTCCGAGTCAAGGGGGTAGGTCTGCATGCGAGCGTCCGCGCTCTCCCGGTCCTACCCGTAATCATTATTTAGCAAATACCGTACCCCGGGCCGGCCGAGGTACACTTTTTGCAATGAACCGCCACAGCGGGATTCTTTTTGGAGCAATTGCCCTTTTCGAGGAGCGCTTTGGCCATGGGAACAAAGATCTCTAACAGATACAGAGACATGGAGATACACGAGACCTACTCCCCGCCGAGTACCAGCTGCGAGACCTTCGAATCGCAGGACCTCTTCCACAGGGCAGAGCTTTGCATTCGGCGAAGAAATTTTGAAAAAGCGGAGGTGGTCCTGTCGGAAGCCCTCAAGATCTCCCCCGAGAATCCCTCCTATATCTCGTACTACGGCCTCGTCATCGGCATGCTGGGGGACCTCGAGGAGGCCGAGAAGGTCTGCCGCAAGGCCGTCAAGCTCTACGCCTATAACCCCATCATCTTCGTGAACCTGGGCCGGATTCTCCTCGAGCGGGGGAACCGCAAGGAAGCGCGGGACATGTTC
>JBGPBA010000101.1:0-5287 GCA_041481005.1 Candidatus Krumholzibacteriia bacterium
AAGCTTACCCTCTCGACGGCGGAATCGGTGACGGGAGGTCTTCTCGCCTCCACAATCATCTCCGTGCCCGGTGCAAGCGAAACCTTCCGCGAGGGCTTCGTCACGTACGGCAATGAAGCGAAGAGAGCGAGGCTTGGCGTTTCACCACAAACCCTCGGCGAATTCGGCGCCGTGAGCCCGGAGGTCTGTGCCGAGATGGCGGTCGGGGCGCGCCGCGCCGCGCTCACCGATTGCGCCCTCGCGACGACGGGCATCGCCGGCCCCACGGGCGCGACGCCCGAGAAACCCATCGGGCTCTGCTTCGTCGGCCTCGCCTCGCGCGGCGGCCTGTACGTCCGCAAGCTGCAGCTGATCGGAGACAGGGAGATGGTGCGCCTGCGCGCCGCGTACTTTGCTCTCGACATGCTCAGGCTTTCGCTCATCGGTGAGGACACCGCGCTCGAGGCCTATCGCTTCGAGGACAAAAGCACGACTGCCAAACCGACGAAAGGGAGGAAGCAATGAGACTCTTCTTCGCCGTTCACGTTTCAGACGAAATCAAGAAGGACGTCGCCGAAGCATTGAAGACTTTCCCCGTGCGAAATCCCCCGTGGCGCTGGATTGTCCCCGAGAACCTCCACGTGACGCTGAAATTTCTCGGCGAGATGGATGAGAAGGCGCTCGGCGATCTTCGCGAGGTGGCACTGCATGCGGCATCGGGCATCAAGCCCTTTCGCATCGTGTACGGACCGTTCGGCGGCTTCCCGGCGCTCTCGAGGCCGCGGGTCATATTCTTCGAGGCGACGCAAGGAATGCCTGAGCTCGCACGGCTCGCCGCCGCGCTCGAGAGCGGGGTCGAGCTTCTCGGCGTTCCCAAAGAGAACCGTCCATTCACCGCGCATCTCACCCTTGCCAGGATCAAAGAGCCGCTTCCTCCGGGCATCCGCGACGCCATCCAGAAGGTTCCGCCGCTCCCGGCGACCGCCTCGCAGATCGTCGACCATTTCACCCTCGTGCAGAGCCGCCTGAGCCGCGCAGGGGCGGAGTACGAAGAGGTCGACCGGTTCGAGCTGCCCGGGACTGATTGACGGCACGAAGGGGCTCTACAGCTAAACTCAGGATTTCCGACTCAAGGCATTTTCCCGTCCGCAAGGCCATCGCCCGTTTTATCCGCTGCATGCACAAGTGCGTCCGAAATTTCATTGAAATACGTGGCTTGAGATGATATAAAGGCCTGTGCGCCGTCCGTGATGAGGGGTCGGGAGGTGATGTTCGCAGACGGCACGAGAGGGGGCTCAATCGGTACCATTTCAATCGGGTGGATGATGTGGGAGGACGACACATGAGAGAGATGAAAGTGATGAGAGAATCCAAAGAAACCAAGAAAACGGCCAAGCCGGCGGAATCGAGCAAGGACAAGGAGAAGGCGATCGAGCTCGCCATGGGGCAGATCGAGAAGCAGTTCGGCAAAGGCTCCATCATGCGCCTTGGGGCCGGCGGGGCGCTCGTTCCCATCGAGAGCATTCCGACGGGGAGCCTGAGCCTCGACATCGCTCTCGGCATCGGGGGCGTGCCGCGCGGCAGGATCATCGAGATATTCGGGCCCGAGGGCTCGGGCAAGACGACGCTCACGTGCTCGATCATCGCCCAGGCGCAAAAGCTCGGCGGGGTCGCGGCCTTTATCGACGCCGAGCACGCCCTGGATGTCGGCTACGCCCGAAAGATCGGCGTCGACATCGACAACCTTCTCGTCTCGCAGCCGGACACGGGCGAGCAGGCGCTCGACATCGCCGAGGTGCTCATCAGAAGCAGCGCGATCGACATCGTCGTCATCGACTCGGTTGCGGCGCTCGTGCCGGCGGCCGAGATCGAGGGGGAGATGGGCGAGTCGCACGTGGGGCTTCAGGCGCGCCTCATGTCGCAGGCGCTGCGCAAGCTCGCCGGCGCCGTCTCGAAATCGAAGACCTGCATGGTATTCACGAATCAGATTCGAATGAAGATCGGGGTGCTCTTCGGCAACCCCGAAACGACGAGCGGCGGAAATGCGTTGAAATTCTACGCGACGGTCCGCCTCGACATCAGGCGTATCGGCCAGATCAACGACGGCGAGACGGTCATCGGCAACCTCACCCGTGTCAAGGTCGTGAAGAACAAGGTCGCCCCGCCCTTCCGCCAGGCCGAGTTCGACATTCTCTTCGGCGAGGGAATCAGCTTCGAGGGAGACCTGATCGAGCTCGGCGTCTCTTCGCAGATTCTCACGAAGACCGGGAGCTGGTACTCCTTCGGCGAGGAGCGGATCGGGCAGGGCAAGGACAACGTCCGCATGTTCCTCAAGGAGAATACGGACATGCGCGCGAAGCTCGCCGAGATGGTGCGCACGCACTACGGTCTGGCGGCGCCCGCTGCGGCGGTGAAGGCCGACGTTGGCAAGTGATCAGGGACAGGTCGAGAGCGTCGTCGAGGTCCGCAGGCGCTGGGGAAAGCTCTACTCGGTGCGAACCTCGGACGGGCGGACGTTTCTCGTGCTCAAGGATCCGCTCGGCGAGAGGTTCTTGAAAACGGGCGCTGAGCTCTCGGATGAGGACGTCGAGGCGCTCGGGGGGCCGCTCGCCCGAACGGCCGGGATGGCACTCGCGTACCGGCTCCTCGCGGTCCGTGACCGAACGGAGCGCGAGATCAGAGGCGCTCTCGAAAAGGAAGGAATAAAGACGCCGGAGGTGGTCGGCGACGTCGTCGATACCCTCCGGCGTCAGGGCTATCTCGACGACCGCCGCCTCGCGTCGAGCTTCGTGCGATTCACGCTCGCTCACAGGCCGAGCGGGCCGCACCTGCTGCGACGAAAGCTCCGCGCGGCGGGGGTTCGCGAGGAGATCATCGAGGATGAGCTCGGCGAGGATCTCCCGCCCGAGCGCGAGAGGGAGCTTGCCCTCGAGCTCGCGCGCCGAAAGCTCAAAGGCGTGACGGATCGACAGAAGGCGGTGCGCCGCATCCACGGGCTTCTCTCGCGGCGCGGCTTCAGCGACCGGATCGTGAACGCCATCTGCGCGGGGATCCTGAGAGGCACGGTATCCGGGGAGAGCAATGAAGAAGACTGAGTGGTCGGCGCACGCGATCAGGCGAGCCTTCATCGACTACTTCGTCGCGAAGGGGCACACGGAGGTCCCCGGCGCGCCGCTCGTGCCGAAGCGCGACCCGACCCTTCTTTTCACCTCGGCCGGCATGGTGCAGTTCAAGGAGCTCTATCTCCATCCGCACAACCTCCCGTACACGAGGGCGACGAGCGTGCAGAAGTGTCTGCGCGCGGGCGACCTCGAGAGCGTTGGAAAGACGCTGCGTCATCACACCTTCTTCGAGATGCTCGGAAATTTCAGCTTCGGCGACTACTTCAAGCGCGAGGCGATCCAGTGGGCATGGGTGTGGGTCATTGAGCACCTCCGGCTGGATGCCGACAAGCTTTCGGTGAGCGTTTTCGAGAATGACGACGAGGCTGTCGCCATCTGGAACAAGGAGATCGGGCTCCCCGAGAGCCGGATCGCGCGGCTCGGACGAAAGGACAACTTCTGGGGCCCCGTCGGGAAGACGGGGATCTGCGGGCCGTGCTCGGAGATCTATTACGACACGGGTACGGCGCGGGGCTGCGGCAGGGCCGAATGCGGTCCCGGCTGCGACTGCGATCGCTTTCTCGAGTTTTGGAACCTCGTCTTTCCGCAGTTCTTCCTCGAGGAGACGGGCGAGTATACGCCTCTCGAGAAGCCGGGGATCGATACGGGGCTCGGCCTCGAGAGGCTGGCCACGATCCTCCAGGGAGTCGAGGACAATTTCCACACCGATCTCTTTCAGCCGATCGTGGAAGCGCTTCTCGACGTCGTTCCCGACGGCAAGGTGCTCGGCGGCGAGGACCGGATGGGGATCAACATGGTTGCCGACCACGCGAGGGCGCTCACCTTCACGATATCTGAGGGGATCTATCCTTCGAATGAGGGACGCGGCTATCTCATTCGCCGGCTCCTTCGAAGGGCGCTCACGCGCTTCTACTCTTTCGGCGTCGAGGAGCCGTTTCTGTACCGGCTCGTCGACACGGTGGCGGATGTCATGCGCGTCGATTATCCCGAGCTCGACGATCGCCGCCGCGACACGGCGATGATCATCCAGGCGGAGGAAGAGGGCTTCTTCCGCACCCTCGAGGATGGGAAGACCCGATTCGCCACGATCGTCGAGGAGACGAAGGGGAGCGGCGCGGCGCTCATAGACGGGGAGAAGGTATTTCTCCTCCACGACACCTACGGTTTCCCGCTCGATCTCACGAAGAGCCTCGCCTCCGCCGAGGGGCTCGGCGTCGACGAGGCGGGGTTCGAGACCGCGATGGAGGAGCAGCGCCGCCGCGGGGTGGAAGGAAGCTCATTCGATGCGGGCGCCCAGGAGCTCGTCTCGATGATTTCCCTCTCGGAGGGGGAGAGCTCCGTCTTTACCGGATACGAGAGCCTCGGAGGCGAGGCGGAGATCCGGAGCTACCGGACGATCGCTCTCGAGAGCCGTGACGATATCGAATGGGAATCGGAGCGAGGCTCCGGCCTCGAGCTCATCCTCGACGCGACGCCCTTTTACGCGACCTCCGGCGGGCAGGTGGCCGACAGCGGGTGGATCGAGCTCGCGGGGAGGCGCCTCGAGATTCGGGACGTCTTCAAGCGCGGGGGCGAGATCATTCACCTCGTCGAGTCTCCCTGGGACGCCGAGGAGGTCGCAGACGTCCTCGCGAAGAACGTCCGTGTTCGCCTCCAGGTCGACGACGAGAAGCGGCTGTCGATCGCTCGGAACCACACGGCGACGCATCTTCTCCACGCGGCGCTCCGGGAGATCGTCGGGCGCCACGTTTCGCAGGCGGGCTCGCTCGTCGACGAGGACCGGCTCAGATTCGATTTCAATCATTTCCAGCCGGTCTCCGAGGAGGCGCTCCGCGCCGTTGAGGACCGGGTCAATGGCTGGGTGCGCGACTGCGTCGCGCTCCGCACCGAATCGATGAGTTACCAGCAGGCGATCGAGGGGGGCGTCACGGCGCTCTTCGACGAGAAGTACGGCTCGGAGGTTCGCGTCGTCCGGATCGACGACGTCTCGGCCGAGCTCTGCGGCGGCACGCACGTGTTCAACACGGGGCAGATCGGTCTCTTGCTCGTCGTGTCGGAGGGGGGCGTGGCGGCCGGTGTGCGGCGCATCGAGGCGGTCACGGGGGCGGGGGCGCTGGAGTACGCGCGGGAGTTCATCGCGCGCCACGGCGAGCTCGCCGGCCTCCTCAAGGTCTCCCGCAGCGACG
>JBGPBA010000102.1:0-5251 GCA_041481005.1 Candidatus Krumholzibacteriia bacterium
CCGAGCTTCTGGAGCTCCTCCCTCATGTAGTGCAGCTCGTCGCGGTTCTCCTTCGCGCGCGGCTTCGTCTTGTCCATGTGCTTGAGCGCGGCGCTCGCGGCCACCTGCGCGAGGCGGTTCACGTTGAACGGCTGGCGCACCTTGTGGAGGCAGGTGACAACGTCCTCGTGCGAGATCGAGTAGCCGATCCGAAGCCCCGACAGGGAATGAATCTTCGAGAAGGTGCGGAGCACCATGATATTCGGGTGGTCCTTGAGGAGCGCGATCGTGTCGGGAAAATCCTCGGCGACGACGTACTCGTAGTATGCCTCGTCGAAGACGACGAGCACGTCGGCGCTCAGGCCCTTGAGGAAGCGCGCGACCTCGCTTTTCGAGACGTACGTGGCGGTCGGGTTGTTCGGGTTGCAGATGAAGACGATCTTTGTCTTCGCCGTGATGCGCTCGCGCATGGCGGGGAGGTCGTGGCGGTAGTCGTTCAGAGGCACCTCGACCGCCTTGACGCCGGCGAGCTGCGTGACGATCGGATAGACGATGAAGCTCGGGTTCGCGTAGACGATTTCCTCGTCGGGGTTGACGAACGCCCGAACGACCAGGTCGAGGATCTCGTTCGAGCCGTTTCCCACGAATACCTGCAACGGGCTCACCCCGTGATACGCGGCGAGGTCGAGGCAGAGGTAGAAACAGCCCGAGTTCGGGTAGCGGTTCACCTGCGAGAGCTCCGCGACGATCGCTTGGCGCACTTCGTCGATCGGCTCGTACGGGTTCTCGTTCGAGGCGAGCTTGATGATCTCGCCTTCGAAGTTTCGCTCGCGCCGCAGCTCCTCGATCGGCTTGCCGGGCACGTACGGCTTGACGTTTCTCAGGTGAGCCTGCATCAGGTCCATAATGCTCATATGAGTTTCTCCTCCGCGCTGTCGGTCAATCCCGCGAGGCCCCGGAGCCGCGCGAGCTCACGAGCGGTGAGGGGCCTGATCGACCCCGCAGCGCAGTCGCGGAACTCGAGGCTCCCGAGCGCCTTCCGATGGAGCGCCAAAACGCGGTGCCCGCACATCGCGAGCATCCGTCTGATCTGGCGCTTGCGTCCCTCCTTGAGCTTCATCTCGAGGACCGTCGTCCCCGCGCGGCGCGCGAGAACCGTGACGCCGCACGGCATCGTGATCGCGCCGTCGAGCGCGATCCCGTCGGCGATCTTCGCGAGCGACTCGCCGCCCACGTCCCCTTCGACGGTGACACGGTACGTCTTCTCGATCTTGAACCGCGGATGCATGAGCCGGTGGGCGAGCCTTCCGTCATTCGTGAGAAGCAGCACACCTGAGGTGTCGAGATCGAGCCTTCCGACCGGAAAGAGCCGCTCCGTGTATCCGTGCTCACGCGCGAGATCGATCACGGTCCTGCGCTTGAACGAATCGCGCACCGTGCTCAGCACGCCGACGGGCTTGTTGAGAACGAGCACGACCGACCTCTCCTCGACGGCCGCCGGCGTCCCGTCGACCGTCACGACGTCGACCCCCGGCTCCACGAGCGTCGTGAGCTCGGAGATTCTTTCGCCGTTCACGGAGACTCGGCCCCGGGTGACCAGCTCCTCGCACGATCTTCGCGATCCGAAACCCGCCGCGGCGAGGTAGCGGTTGATCCTGATTTTCTCGCCCATTGCTAGTCGGTCGTACTCTGACCGGTCTCCGGGGGCGGCGGATCCGCCGCCGGCGGGGCCGACGCTTCGGCGGCCGCCTCCATCGCGAACCTGCGCTCGAGCTCGGCGAGGCTCGGCAGGTCGCGGAAATCTTTCAATCCAAGATACTCGAGAAACTTCTTCGTCGTCGAATAGAGAAAGGGTTTTCCGATCCCTTCCCCCCTCCCGCTGATGGAGACGAGCTCGCGCTCGATGAGCGTCGCGAGCACCCCTTCGCAGTTGACGCCGCGGATCGCCTCGATCTGCATGCGGCTGATCGGCTGCTTGTACGCGATGATCGCGATCGTCTCGAGCGCCGGCTGCGTGAGACGCGAGCGTTTCTTGCCCTTGAACAGCTGCGACACAATGAATGAGAACTCGGGGAGCGTCGTGAGCTGGTGGCCGCCCGCGACCTCGACGACCGTGTAGCTCCGCTTCGTTTCCTCGTAGAACCGCCGGAGCGCGTCGATCGCGGCCGTAATCCGCTTTGTCTGGGTGACGCCGGTGAGCGCCGCGAGCTTGCCGGCGGAAAGGGGCGTGTCGGACGCGAACAGGAGCGCCTCTATGCGCCGCTCGAGCTCCGCGTCTTCCCCCATGAAACCACGTTCATTCTCCATGTGGTGAGCCATCCGTTTGAGTATATGAGCCGGTTCCCGGCTTGTAAAGCCAGATGTCCTTGCCCTGCCCCGACTGCCGCGCGATGACCTCGCCCATCTTCACCATCTCGAGTATGGCGAGAAACGTGACGATGATGCCGAGCTTCGAGTACTCCCCGCCGAAGAGCTCGGTGAAGAGCACCTCCGAGTGCTCTTCGATGCTCCGTCGGATGAGCGCGAGCTTCTCCTCGACCGTGACCGTTTCGGGAATGATGCGATACGTCGTCTGAATCTTGACCTGCGTGAAAACCTTCTGAAGCGCCTCGAGAAGATCGAAGAGGGTGACGTCGAGGGTCTCCTCCGACTCCTCTTCGACCGGCGGGGCGACGGGGCGCGTGAACACCTTCCGCCGGTCCTCCTCGCGCTCGGCCAGCTCCGAGGCGGCCTCCTTGAACTTCTTGTACTCGAGAAGGTTTCTGACGAGCTCCTCGCGGGGGTCCTCCTCCTCTTCCAACCCCTCGTGGCGCGGAAGCAGCATCTGCGACTTGATGCGCATGAGGGTCGCCGCCATCACGAAGAACTCTCCGGCGATCTCGAGCTCGAGCTCGCGCATCACGTCGATGTATGCGAGGTACTCGCGCGTAATTTCCGAAATGGGGATGTCGTAGATATTGATCTTGTCCCTGCGGATGAGGTGAAGGAGAAGATCGAGCGGTCCCTCGAACTGCGTTAGGCGAACGTGGTACGTCACCGACGATCCTCTGCAATCATATGGAGCGCTCGCGCTCGGCACGCCAACTACCAAATCTATCTTGAGTTAGCAACGATACGGTAATCGGAAGCGTCTGTCAATGCTTTCCTTCCGCCGGCCTCCGCCGGCGGCCGGCGCCGAGGAGCGCCGGCGGTTCGGGCGCGGCTGCGGTCATCCGCGCGGGTGGAACGTCCGGTGAACCTCGAGGAGATAATCGATGTCGAGCTTCGTGTAGATCTGCGTCGTCGCGATGCTCGCATGCCCCAGAAGCTCCTGCACCGCTCGCAGGTCGGCGCCTCCCTCGAGAAGATGGGTCGCGAATGAATGTCTCAGCGTGTGCGGCGTCACGTCGGCGGGAAGCCCGGCGGCGAGCGCATACTTCCGAAGAAGCTTCCAGAAGCTCACCCGGGAGAGGGGCCGCCCCGCGTAATTGAGAAAGAGAAACGGAGTGACGCGCGCGCGGACGAGGCGCGGCCTCGAGACCTCGATGTAGCGCATGACGGCGCGCTCGGCGCTTCGTCCGTACGGGACGATCCGTTCCTTGTTTCCCTTGCCTCTGATGCGGATGAGCCGCTGCTCGTGGTCGAATTGCTCGAGGCGCGCTCCGCAGAGCTCGGACACGCGCATGCCCGCCGAGTAGCCGAGCTCGAGAAGCGCCCTGTCGCGTACGCCGAGAATGCTCTCGTCCGGCTTCTCGAGAAGCTTCTCTACCTCCGTCTGGGTGAGGACGAACGGGATCTTCCGCCGCACCTTCGGCGCGGCGAGCGATTCGACCTCGAGCCCCTTGAGGGCGCGCTCGCGGTAGAGGTACCGGTGAAATCCCTTTATGGCGCTGAGAATCCTCGCGCGGGAGGAGACGCTTCGCCCCTTTTCTATCCGGGCGACGAACTCGAGCGTCGTTTCGAAGTCGATGTCGCTGGGGTTGAGTATCTTTCTCTCACGCAGATAGGTAAAGTATTCTCTTAGGTCTGCGCTGTATGCCTCTATGGTTAATTTGCTTAGCCCTCTCTCGATGCCGAGATGATCGATATAGAAATCGCCGAGCCTTTCGATTGGCGTTTTGTCGGCGCTATTCCCTGTGGAGGTAGGCAAAGATCTTCTCGGCAAGAGAGCCTCCGATACCCGGTACCGCCGCTATTCCCTCGAGAGTCGCGCTCTTCAGAGCCTCGACGCTTCCGAAGTGGACGAGAAGCGAGGTCTTTCGTCTCTCCCCGATTCCCGGGATTCCGTCGAGCTCGGAAACGCGAAGCTTCTTGTGCCGCAGCTTCCGGTGGTACGTGATGGCGAAACGGTGTGCTTCATCCCGGATTCTCTGGAGCAGGCGGAGCGCCCCGCTTCGCCTCGGAAGCCGCAGCGGCTCGTTATGCCCCTCCATGTAGATTTCCTCGTTCTTCTTCGCGAGCCCGATGACGGGGATTCCCGCGAGCTCGAGCTCTCCCATCGCATGCCGCGCAGCCGAGACCTGTCCCTTCCCTCCGTCGACGAGAATGAGGTCGGGATGGCGCTCGTGCCCCTCGCGCATGTGCGCCAGCCTCCGCGAGAGCACCTCACGCATCATGGCGAAGTCGTCCGAGCCCTCGACCCCTCTGATCTTGAAGTGGCGATACCCCGCCTTGAGCGGCCTGCCGTTTACGAAGGAGACCATCGAGCCGACCGCGTCGGCCCCCTGGATGTTCGAGATGTCGTACGCCTCGATCCGCACCGGCGTCACGGCCAGCCCGAGGGCGTCTTTGAGCTCTCCGAGCATCGGCGCCGTCGAGACCTTGACCTGCGTCGCGGAGAGCAGATGGAGCCGGGCGTTCTTGTGGGCGAGCTTGATGAGCTCGGCCTTGTTCCCCCGACGGGGCAGGGCGATCTTCACCCGGCGAGCGAGCCGCTCGCCGAGCCATTCGGCCAGCAGATCGCGCTCCGCGAGCGGCATCTGAACGTAGATGCGCGGCGCGACCTCGGCGGCCGAATGGTAGTAGAGCTCGAAGAACGCCTCGAAGACGGAAAGCTCATCCGCGCCGTCCGGCGTCGGGATGAGGAACGATTCGGAGCCGAGGATCGTCCCGCCGCGGATCTTCAGGACCACGCCGCAGAAGACGTTCCCCTCGCGGGCGAGAGCGATGAAATCCTCGTCCGTCCCCGCGGGCGACACGGCGATCTGCCGCGTGGAGACGGTCTCGAACGCCTCGATCTGATCGCGCGCGGCCGCCGCTTCCTCGTACCTGCGCTCGCGCGCGAGCCGCCACA